>CAKPXD010000060.1 GCA_934201655.1 uncultured Streptococcus sp.
GGTCGTGGTACAGATAGCGCAGAAGTGATTGCACAGCGTATTGAAAAAGCCAAAGAAGAAATTGCTTTGATGCGTGAGTATGACTATGCTATTGTCAATGACCATGTTCCTCTTGCTGCAGAACGTGTTAAACGTGTGATTGAAGCTGAACATTTCCGCGTCGATCGTGTCATCGGTCACTACCAGGATATGCTACCAAAGTCTCCAACTATTCGATAAACTATAGAAAACAGGTACAAACAAATGATGCTTAAACCCTCTATTGATACCTTGCTTGACAAGGTACCATCAAAATATTCACTCGTCATCTTGGAAGCAAAACGTGCTCACGAATTAGAAGCTGGAGCAACTCCAACGCAAGAATTCAAATCTGAAAAATCTACACTTCGTGCCTTGGAAGAAATTGAATCAGGGAATGTAACCATCCACCCAGATCCAGAAGGAAAACGCGAAGCTGTTCGTCGTCGTATCGAAGAAGAAAGACGATTGAGAGAAGAAGAAGAAAAGAAAATCAAAGAGCAAATCGCGAAAGAAAAAGAAGAAGGTGAAAAAATTTAAGGTTGGGGGGACTCAATCTTATTTTTTCTATTGCAAGAATACTCAATCAATTAAAACGATTTAAGTAAAGAAGGAGGTGAGGATATGGCTATTGCAAAAATCATTGTGGATGTTCCTTTGATGCAGACAGACCAGCCCTATAGCTACAAGATTCCAGAGGAATTTGAAGGGATGCTGGAAGTTGGTATGCGAGTTCATGTGCCTTTTGGGAAGGCCAATCGCTTGATTCAAGGGATTGTTCTTGGAATGGAACAAGAATCGGAAATGGCAGATGAGGACTTGAAAGAAATTGCTGAGGTGCTGGACTTTTCTCCTGTCTTAACGGAGGAACAACTCTGGCTAGCCGAAGAACTACGTAAGTCAGTTTTTTCATACAAGATTTCTATTCTAAAAGCTATGCTTCCAGGATTTTTGAATTCTAGCTATGATAAAATCCTCTATCCTCTGGAAGGCTTGAGTCAGGAGGAAAAGGAACGCTTATTCGGTTCGCAAGAGTCCTTAGCATTTTCATCACTTGATTTGAAAAAGCAGGCGGAGATGATGCGCTTGACTCGCAAAGGGCTCTTGAAACTCGAGTATCAGGCTATAGACCAGAAGAAGGTTAAAACACAGTCTTGGATTCAAGTGAATCTTGACAAATTAGAAAAGCTAGAAATCTCAAACCGTGCCAAGAAGAAATTGGAACTGCGAGATTATTTAGTAGCACATCCAGAAAGTACTCCTTTGGCTACTTTGTTAGAACATTACTCTCGGGAACAAGTTAACTTCTTTGTGGAACAGGGTGCTTTGACGATTCTTCAAAAGGAAGTTCAACGTTCAGCTGCCTACTTTGAAGGAATCGAGTCAAATCAAGCCTTAGAGTTAAACCCAGAGCAGAAACAAGCCTGTGAGGCGGTTGTTGGAGCGATTGGAAAGAAACATCCTCCCTTTCTTCTTGAAGGAATTACAGGAAGTGGGAAAACCGAGGTTTACCTGCAGATTATCCAAGGGGCTCTGGACATGGGGAAAACAGCGATTGTTCTTGTGCCAGAGATCTCTCTGACACCTCAAATGACCGAGCGCTTTATTGCTCGGTTTGGTGAGCAAGTCGCCATTCTCCACTCTGGCTTGTCAAATGGTGAAAAGTACGATGAGTGGCGCAAGGTGGAGCGTGGAGATGCTCAGGTAGTTGTTGGGGCTAGGTCTGCTATTTTTGCACCTTTGAAAAATCTAGGTGTTATCATTATCGATGAAGAGCATGAGGCTAGCTACAAGCAAGATAGTAACCCGCGTTATCATGCTAGAGATGTGGCTCTTTTACGTGCCCAGTACAATCATGCTGCCCTAGTCCTTGGTTCTGCAACACCGAGTCTAGAAAGCCGTGCGCGTGCTGGTAAGGGTGTTTATCAACATCTACGTCTGACTCAACGGGCCAATCCTTTAGCAAGTATTCCTGAGGTTCAACTGATCGATTTCCGTGACTATATCGGGCAGAATGAAACATCAAACTTTACACCACCACTGATTGAGGCCATTCAAGATCGACTGGATAAAAAAGAGCAGGTTGTTCTCATGCTCAATCGTCGTGGTTATTCTAGCTTTGTCATGTGCCGGGAATGTGGGACAGTTGATACCTGTCCCAACTGCGATATTTCCTTGACGCTGCACATGGATACTAAGACTATGAATTGTCATTATTGTGGTTTTTCTAAGGAAATCCCTCATGTCTGTCCAAACTGTCAGAGTCGTAGCATTCGTTACTATGGAACGGGAACTCAAAAGGCCTACGATGAGCTAGCAGAACTCTTTCCAGAGGCACGCATTCTACGCATGGATGTGGATACAACTCGAAAAAAAGGCAGTCACCAAGCTTTACTTGAACAATTTGGCAAAGGGGAGGCAGATATCCTGTTGGGAACCCAGATGATTGCCAAGGGCTTAGATTTTCCAAATGTGACCTTGGTTGGTGTTCTCAATGCGGATACAGCCTTGAACCTGCCTGATTTTCGTTCTTCTGAGAGAACCTTCCAACTCTTGACCCAGGTAGCAGGCCGTGCCGGTCGAGCTGAAAAGGCTGGACAGGTTTTGATTCAGTCCTATAATCCTCAGCATTATGCTATACGATTTGCCAAGGACCAGGACTACGAAGGTTTCTATGCCTATGAAATGGGTATCAGACGTCAGTTGGGTTATCCACCTTATTATTTCACTATTGGAATCACCTTATCTCATAAGAAAGAAGAAGAGGTTCTTAGACGTGCTTATCAAGTCATGGAGATTTTGCGGTCAGGTTTATCGGATGCTAGTGTAATTCTAGGTCCGACGCCAAAACCTATCGCTCGTACTCATAACCTCTATCATTACCAAATTTTGATTAAATACCGTTTAGAAGATGAGTTGGCTTCTACCCTTAATCAGGTCTTAGCCCTAACTCAAGAACGTGAAAATAGCGAACTTCGTCTCAGTATTGACCACGAACCGCAACAATTTTTATAGAAGGAGAAAAGATGACAAAACTAATCTTTATGGGAACTCCCAATTTTTCAGCAACTGTTTTAAAGGGGCTTTTGTCAGATGACCGCTACGAGATTGTAGCTGTTGTAACGCAGCCAGATCGTGCGGTTGGACGTAAAAAAGTTATCCAAGAAACCCCAGTGAAACAAGCTGCCAAAGAGGCAGGTCTGCCTATCTACCAACCAGAAAAATTATCGGGTAGTCCAGAAATGGAAGCTATCATGAATTTGGGTGCTGACGGGATTGTGACTGCAGCTTTTGGACAATTTCTCCCAAGTAAACTCCTTGATAGCATGGATTTTGCAGTCAATGTTCATGCTTCTCTCCTGCCTAAGCACCGTGGTGGAGCTCCTATTCATTATGCCTTGATTCAGGGTGATGAGGAGGCAGGAGTAACCATTATGGAAATGGTCAAGGAAATGGATGCAGGGGACATGATTTCTCGTCGCAGTATTCCCATTACTGATGATGACAATGTTGGAGCTTTGTTTGAAAAATTGGCCTTTGTTGGGCGTGATTTGCTTTTGGATACTCTACCTGCTTATATAGCTGGTGAAATTCAGCCTCAACCGCAAGATCCAAGCCAAGTAACTTTCTCACCAAATATCAAACCTGAGGAGGAAAAACTGGACTGGAACAAGACCAACCGTCAACTTTTCAACCAAATCCGTGGGATGAATCCATGGCCAGTTGCTCATACCTTCCTAAAAGGAGAACGTTTCAAAATCTATGAAGCCCTACCTGTAGAAGGTCAGGGGAATCCGGGTGAGATACTCTCCATCGGTAAGAAAGAATTGATTGTCGCAACAGCAGAAGGAGCTCTATCTCTCAAACAGGTTCAACCAGCTGGGAAACCTAAAATGGACATTGCTTCCTTCCTTAACGGTGTTGGACGAAGTTTGGCTGTAGGAGAACGATTTGGTGACTAAAGTAGAAACGGCTAGAAACTTAGCCTTAAAGGTGCTAGAGGATGTCTTTGTCAATCAAGCCTACTCCAATATCGCCTTAAATAAACACCTCAAGGGAAGTCAACTGTCAGCAACTGACAAAGGTTTGGTGACAGAGCTTGTTTACGGGACTGTAACCCGTAAACTAACTTTAGAATGGTATTTATCTCACTTTATTGAGGATAGAGACAAGCTAGACAACTGGCTCTATGTTTTGCTTCTCATGAGTGTCTATCAACTCCAATACTTGGATAAGCTTCCTGACCATGCAGTGGTCAATGAAGCGGTGGAACTGGCTAAACTTCGTAAAAAAGGTAGCGAAAAACTGGTCAATGCAGTCCTTCGCCGTATCTTGCGAGAAGGTTTGCCAGATATTGCTAGTATCAAACGTAAGAACAAGCGTGATTCTATCGCCTACTCTTTGCCAGTGTGGTTAGTTTCTAAACTAAAGGAAGAGTATGGCGAAGAGAGAGCGCAAGCGATTTTTGAAAGTCTACTAAAACGCAACAAAGCCAGTATCCGGGTGACTGATTTGAGTCGAAAAGAAGAGATCAAAACTTTGCTTAGTGCAAGTGATTCTATCTTATCAAATACTGGTCTGGTCAAAGAACAAGGGCATTTTGCTGGTCATCACTTATTTGCAGAGGGTGCTATTACCATTCAGGACGAATCTAGTCAACTGGTTGCACCAACTCTTGATTTACAAGGAGAGGAGAAGGTTTTGGATGCCTGTGCAGCCCCAGGTGGTAAAACAGTTCATATAGCCTCTTATCTAACGACAGGTCAGGTGACTGCATTGGATCTCTACGACCATAAACTCAGTTTGATTCAAGAAAATGCAGAGCGTTTAGGCGTAGCAGACCGTGTTCAAACCCAAAAATTGGATGCCCGAAAGGTTCATGAGTTTTTTGGTAAGGATCAATTTGATAAGATTCTTGTTGATGCCCCTTGCTCAGGAATTGGTCTATTGCGTCGGAAACCAGATATCAAATACAACAAAGACACTGCTGATTTCGCGTCATTACAGGAAATTCAGTTGGAAATATTAGGTAGTGTTTGTCAAACGCTACGTAAAGGTGGTATAATAACTTATAGTACCTGCACTATTGTCTCTGAGGAGAACTTTCAAGTGGTTCAAGCATTTTTAGAAAGTCATCCAGAGTTCGAGCAGGTTAAACTAGAACACGAATGCAAGGATATCCTAAAAGATGGCTGCATCCTCATCACTCCAGAATTATATGGAAGTGATGGATTCTTTATCAGCCAATTTCGTAAGATATCCAATTAGGAAGGAACTGACACAATGGAGATTTCATTATTAACAGATGTGGGTCAGAAACGTACAAATAATCAAGACTATGTCAATCTTTTTGTCAACCGTGCCGGTCGTACGATGATTATCTTGGCTGACGGGATGGGAGGACACCGAGCAGGTAATATTGCCAGTGAGATGGCAGTAACGGATTTAGGTGTTGCCTGGGTAGATACTCAGATCGATACCGTGAATGAAGTTCGTGAATGGTTTGCAGAACACCTAGAAATTGAAAATCAAAAGATTTATCAATTGGGGCGTGATGAAGCATATAAAGGGATGGGTACAACTCTAGAAGCCCTTGCAATCATTGATAACCAAGCCATCTATGCTCATATTGGTGATTCTCGTATCGGCTTGGTTCGTGGAGAAGAGTACCACCAATTAACGAGTGATCATTCATTAGTCAATGAGTTACTCAAGGCAGGTCAATTAACACCTGAAGAAGCTGAAGCGCATCCGCAAAAAAATATCATCACCCAGTCTATTGGACAAAAAGATGAGATTCAACCTGATTTAGGAATTGTGAGCTTGGAACCTGGTGACTATATCGTTATGAACAGTGATGGTCTCACGAATATGATTTCAGGAAGTGAAATCTATGACATCGTGACAAGTGATATTTCACTTGAAGACAAGGCGGCAACCTTAGTACGTTTTGCAAACAATGCCGGAGGGCTTGATAACATTACTGTTGCCTTGATTGCGATTGAGGAGGAATCAAAATGATCCAGATCGGCAAGATATTTGCCGGACGATATCGGATTATCAAACAAATTGGCCGTGGCGGGATGGCAGATGTCTACCTGGCCAAAGATTTGATTCTGGATGGGGAAGAGGTAGCGGTGAAGGTCCTGAGGACCAACTACCAAACGGACCCAATCGCTGTTGCACGTTTTCAGCGCGAAGCGCGTGCGATGGCAGACCTAGATCATCCTCATATCGTTCGAATTACAGATATCGGTGAAGAAGACGGTCAACAATATCTAGCTATGGAATATGTAGCTGGGCTTGACCTCAAACGTTATATTAAAGAACACCACCCTCTATCAAACGAGGAAGCTGTTCGTATCATGGGGCAAATTCTCTTGGCTATGCGTTTGGCGCATGCAAAGGGGATTATTCACCGTGATTTAAAACCTCAAAATATACTCTTGACTCCTGATGGAACCGCAAAAGTTACTGACTTTGGGATTGCAGTGGCCTTTGCAGAAACCAGTTTGACACAGACCAACTCCATGTTGGGTTCTGTTCACTATCTATCACCTGAGCAGGCGCGTGGTTCTAAGGCGACCATACAGAGTGATATTTATGCAATGGGAATTATTTTCTTTGAAATGTTAACGGGTCATATTCCATATGATGGAGATAGTGCTGTTACGATTGCACTTCAGCATTTCCAAAAACCGCTTCCTTCTGTCATTGCAGAAAACCCATCAGTACCACAATCCTTGGAAAACGTTGTTATAAAAGCGACAGCTAAAAAGTTGACAGACCGTTATCAAACTGTCTCAGAGATGTATGTTGACTTATTGAGCAGTCTTTCTTATAACCGTCGAAATGAACCAAAGCTGGTATTTGAAGATACAAGTAAAGTTGACACAAAAACCTTACCGAAAATTTCACAATCTACTTTAACAGCTATTCCTAAAGTGCAACCAAAGGAAGAAAGTCCTCAGAGCCAAAAGCCGACTCAAAAGGCAACTAGTAAAGAAACTGTTGCAAAACCAGTCAAGAAGCGTCGTTTTAAAGCGAGGTATTTAGTGCTTTTGGCTAGCTTTATACTTGTTTTGGCTTCTCTCTTTTGGATAGTATCCAAAACACCAGCAACTGTTGAAATTCCAAATGTTGCAGGACAAACTGTAGCAGAAGCTAAGGAAAAACTTAAAAAAGCTAATTTTGAAATTGGCGAGGAAAAGTCTGAAGCTAGTGATACGGTAGAAGAAGGCCGAGTGATTCGAACGGATCCAGATGCTGGTTCGTCTCGTAAAGAAGGTATTAAAGTCAATCTCATTATCTCTTCAGGTCAGCAATCATTTAAGATTGGAAATTATATTGGACGCAATTCTACAGACGTCATTGCTGAGTTGAAAGGGAAAAAAGTTCCTGAAAATCTCATCAAGGTTGTAGAAGAAGAATCAAGTGAAACAGAGGCAGGACTTGTTATGAGACAGAGTCTGCCAGAAGGAACCACTTATGATCTTAGTAAGGCGACAGAGATTACCTTGACAGTAGCCAAGAAGGTAACTAGCGTTCCTATGCCAAGTTATATTGGATCAAGCCTTGAATTTACCAAGAATAACTTGATTCAGATAGTCGGTGTTAAAGAGGCGAATATTGAAGTGGTAGAGGTCTCTACAGCACCAGAAGGGACTATTGAGGATACTGTGGTTAGTCAAAGTCCAAAACCAGGTGAAGGTGTAGATTTGAATACAACTCGTATCAAGATTTCTATCTACAAACCGAAAACAACAACTACAACAACAAATCCTACACAAGGGAAT
>CAKPXD010000061.1 GCA_934201655.1 uncultured Streptococcus sp.
CAACTAGATAAGGATAATCTTTACTACGTGATTTGTAAATCAGGAATGCGTTCAGCACGCGCTTGTCAATTTTTAGAAGAACAAGGATATGAGGTTATCAATGTCCAAGGTGGCATGGATGCCTTAGAATAAGAAAAAACTCCCTTTAAGACCGAAAATAAGAAAGGTTTTAAAGGGAGTTTATTTGCTCTAAAAATCAGAAAATTGAAAACATTTTAAAATTATTCCGAGATAGCCTTTTCAAGCCTTTAATCATGTTATACTAAGAAAGTATTTTATTTTTTATAAGGAGAGTTTATGGCTAAAAAAGGTGCTTTAACAGGATTACTCCTGTTTGGAATATTTTTTGGTGCGGGTAATTTGATTTTCCCCCCTACCCTAGGTGCTCAATCTGGGGAACACTTTCTCCCTGCCATTGCAGGATTTGTACTTTCAGGTGTTGGACTTGCCGTCTTGACCTTGATTATCGGAACCTTAAATCCTAAGGGATATATCTATGAGATTTCTACAAAGATTTCCCCTTGGTTTGCAACGATTTATCTAGCAGTTTTGTACTTGTCGATTGGTCCATTCTTTGCCATTCCACGTACTGCAACAACTTCTTATGCAGTAGGGATTAGTCCCCTCTTGGCAGATGCTGACAAAGGTCTAGGCTTGATTGTCTTTACCCTTATCTACTTTGTTGCAGCATTCTTAATCGCGCTTAATCCTTCAAAGATTTTGGATCGTATCGGTCGTGTTTTGACACCAGTTTTTGCCCTCTTGATTATCATCTTGGTAATCCTTGGAGCCTTTAAATATGGTGGAAATGCACCGCAAGCAGCTACAGCAGCTTATCAAGCTTCAGCATTTGGAGCAGGATTCCTTGAAGGATATAATACTCTAGATGCTCTCGCATCTGTTGCCTTTAGTGTAATCGCGGTTGAAACCTTGAAACAACTTGGATTTTCGAGTAAAAAAGAGTACATCTCAACCATTTGGGTAGTCGGAATTGTCGTAGCACTTGGCTTTAGTGCTCTATACATTGGTCTAGGTTTCCTTGGAAATCACTTCCCTATGACAGAAGAAGCGATGAAGGGTGGAACTCCAGGGGTTTATATCTTGTCACAAGCGACCCAAGAAATCTTTGGTTCAACAGCTCAATTATTCCTAGCAGCCATGGTAACAGTAACTTGCTTTACAACGACTGTAGGTTTGATTGTTTCAACTGCTGAATTCTTTAACGGACGTTTCCCACAACTCAGCTATAAGGTTTATGCGACTGTCTTTACCTTGATTGGTTTTGCAATTGCCAACCTTGGTCTTGATGCAATCATCAAATACTCTATCCCCGTCCTAGTTATCTTGTATCCAATTACCATTGTGATTGTTATGATTGTGATTGTGAACAAGTTTGTACCACTTTCAAAACCAGGCATGCAATTGACGATGGGTCTTGTTACAGCTATTGCCGTAGCTAGTGTCTTGGGAAGTTCATTTGAGGTGACCTTCCTTGTCAACATTGTGAATGCTCTACCATTTGCTAAGGCTTCATTGCCATGGTTAGTACCAGCGATTATTGGGATTTTACTTTCCCTTGTTCTTCCAAATAAGCAAAAGAGTGAAGCTTTTGAGATGGAATAAAAAAATCTTGGCTTATGCCAAGGTTTTTTTATTACTCTTAGTTCGTTTTTTCAGTATATCCAAGATCCTCAAGCATCTTTTTAGTTTTTGAAAAACTCACACGTTTTCCAGCTCCTGAATATTCATTTGGCATTGCTTTCTTCATCTCATCAAGATTAACTACAGTCATGTCAATGACCATGGTATGGATGACTTTTCCATCTTTGAATTCGATATTTTGTGTAACGCCTTTGATTCCCTCATACCCTTTATAAGTTTTCACGATAAGTTCTTTAAGCTCATCAGCGCTCTTATTGAGTATTTCAGGTTCAAAAACATTATAAACTTCTTGTTTCATAACGTCATCACCCTCAACAGTATATGTCAAGGTAGAATGTCTTCCAGGATTACTGTCATGAACAAAGGTTACAGTTTTTGATTCAGCTTTCTTTTCTGTAGTTTCAGCCTCAGTTGTTTCAGCTTCAGTCGTTTTTACTTCACTTGTCTCTGCTTTTGAGGAGTTAGAAGTTGTTGATGATTGTTTAGAACATCCCAACAAGAATGCCAACGGTAAGGCTAAGAGAAGCGTCATTTTGAAATATCTATTCATATTTTTTCCTTTCATCATAAGAACTTTTTTCATTATATCATAAAATACTTTTGCAATCAAAGTATATTCGTTTTTCCTTTTTACACATACTAAAATGGGAAAAGTGATATAATATTAAGAAGAGGTGAAGAAATGAATCAAACTGTAGAATATATCAAAGAACTAACTGCTATCGCATCGCCAACAGGTTTTACACGTGAAATTACGAATTATTTGGTTGAGACTCTTGAAAAACTAGGTTATCAACCAATCCGTACTGCCAAAGGTGGTGTCAACGTTACTGTCAAAGGTAAAAATGACGAGCAACAGCGTTATGTGACCGCCCATGTGGATACCTTGGGAGCTATCGTTCGCGCTGTTAAACCAGATGGTCGTCTTAAAATGGACCGTATCGGTGGTTATCCTTGGAATATGATTGAAGGCGAAAACTGTACAGTTCATGTGGCTAGTACAGGTAAGACTATTTCAGGTACCATTTTGATCCACCAGACTTCTTGTCATGTATACAAGGACGCTGGAACTGTTGAACGCACGCAGGACAATATGGAAGTGCGTTTGGACGAAAAAGTGACCAATGAAAAAGAAACACGCGCACTTGGTATTGAGGTTGGTGACTTTATCAGCTTTGACCCACGAACTGTCGTAACTGAGACAGGTTTTATCAAATCGCGTCATTTGGATGATAAGGTCAGTGCAGCTATCCTTCTAAATCTCCTTAAAGTCTATAAGGAAGAAGGGATTGAACTTCCTGTCACTACGCATTTTGCCTTCTCGGTCTTTGAAGAAGTGGGACATGGTGCTAACTCAAGTATCCCTAGTCAAGTTGTCGAATATCTAGCGGTAGATATGGGAGCAATGGGAGATGACCAGCAGACGGATGAGTACACAGTGTCTATCTGTGTCAAAGATGCTTCAGGTCCTTATCACTATGAATTTCGTCAACATCTGGTTGCTCTAGCAAAAGAGCAGGACATTCCATTTAAACTAGATATCTATCCATTTTATGGTTCGGATGCTTCTGCAGCCATGTCAGCTGGAGCAGAAGTCAAACACGCTCTTCTAGGAGCGGGTATCGAGTCTAGTCACTCATACGAGCGGACTCATATCGATTCTGTAGTTGCTACTGAGCGTATGGTGGACGCTTACCTCAAGAGTGGATTGGTAGACTAAGATGTGCTTGATTTGCCAACGAATTGAATGGATTAAGTCAGGGGAAAATCCCTACTTTGTAAAGGAACTGGAAACAGGCTATGTTGTCATCGGAGACCACCAGTATTTTGAAGGCTACACTCTATTCCTAGCCAAGGAACATGTTACAGAATTACATCATCTACATCCAACTGTCAAACTCCGCTTTTTAGAGGAAATGAGCTTGGTCCAAGAAGCTGTTTCTAAAGCTTTTTCTGCTCAAAAGATGAATGTAGAGTTGTTAGGAAATGGGGATGCACATGCTCACTGGCATATTTTTCCGAGACGAGAGGGTGATATGAAGGGACACGGCCTTAACGGTCGTGGTCCAGTCTGGTGGGTTCCATGGGAAGAAATGGTCGCTGAAGAATATCAAGTTAAGGGAAGTAAATTAGAAGGTTTGATTGCTACTTTATCAGATACTTTGGACAAAATGATAGAAATGAAAGGATAAACAATGAAAAAAAGATACCTTGTATTATCAGGATTGCTAGCCTTGACATTGGCAGCTTGTTCACAAGAAAAGCCGGCAACTTCAGAAACTCAGACTTCAACTGGAGAAAAAACCGTCCAAGAAGGAACTGTCGGTAGTAAATCTCAGGAAGCAAGCCAGAAAAAGGCAGAAGTAGTTAATAAGGGAGATTACTATAGCGTTCAAGGGAAGTACGATGAGATTGTTATCGCTAATAAGCATTATCCATTGTCTAAGGACTATAATCCTGGAGAAAATCCTACAGCAAAGGCTGAGTTGTTGAAGCTTATTGCTGCTATGCAGGAAGCAGGTTTCCCAATCAGCGACCACTATAGTGGTTTCAGAAGTTATGAAACTCAAACTCAACTTTATCAGGACTATGTCAACAAAGACGGAAAGGCAGAGGCTGACCGCTATTCTGCTCGGCCTGGATATAGTGAACACCAAACTGGACTAGCATTTGACCTTATCGGTACAGATGGAGATTTAGTGACAGAAGAAAAAGCTGCCCAATGGCTTTTAGATCATGCTGCAGACTATGGTTTTGTCGTTCGTTACCTCAAAGGTAAGGAAAAAGAAACGGGCTATATGGCTGAAGAATGGCATTTGCGCTACGTCGGGAAAGAAGCCAAGGATATCGCTGCAAGTGGTCTCAGCTTGGAAGAGTATTACGGCTTTGAAGGTGGAGACTATGTTGATTAGTCGCAAAATATCTTGCAAGAACGCTTGAAATTTGATAAAATGAATAATAATTAAATAGGAATCTGCAAGACTAGTATCTCAGGGGAAGTATATCAGGGAGGGGAGCCGCGACTGAAAGCTCTCTATATGAAAGCTGGGTGAATTCACTTGCGCATGGATTTAGAAATGAAGGTCTGACTTGTCAGATAAAAACGGATGGTACCGCGTGTCAACGCTCCGAGTGGAGTTTTTGGCATGTGGTTTTCTTTTTATCTACGAGAGACTGATGGAGGAATTATGTCAACTATTGAAGAACAATTAAAAGCGCTTCGTGAAGAAACGCTAGCTAGCTTGAAGCAGATTACTGCTGAAAATGAAAAAGAAATGCAAGAATTGCGTGTCTCTGTCCTTGGTAAAAAAGGGTCGCTTACTGAAATCCTTAAAGGGATGAAGGATGTATCGGCTGAAATGCGCCCTGTTATCGGGAAACACGTCAATGAAGCGCGCGATATCTTGACAGCTGCCTTTGAAGAAACAGCTAAGCTTTTGGAAGAAAAGAAAGTCGCAGCTCAACTAGCAAGTGAGAGCATCGATGTTACGCTTCCAGGTCGCCCAGTTGCGACTGGTCACCGTCACGTCCTCACACAAACTAGTGAGGAAATTGAAGATATCTTCATCGGGATGGGTTACCAAGTAGTGGATGGTTTTGAAGTAGAACAAGACTACTATAACTTTGAACGTATGAACCTTCCAAAGGATCACCCAGCTCGTGATATGCAGGACACTTTCTATATCACAGAAGAAATCTTGCTTCGTACTCACACGTCTCCAGTTCAGGCTCGTGCTATGGATGCCCATGATTTTTCAAAGGGTCCTTTGAAGATGATCTCACCAGGACGTGTATTCCGTCGTGATACGGATGATGCAACCCACAGTCACCAGTTCCACCAAATCGAAGGTTTGGTTGTTGGGAAAAACATCTCTATGGCTGACCTTCAAGGAACCCTCCAGTTGATTGTACAAAAAATGTTTGGTAAAGAGCGTCAAATCCGTTTGCGTCCATCTTACTTCCCATTCACAGAGCCTTCTGTTGAGGTTGATGTTTCATGCTTTAAGTGTGGAGGAGCCGGCTGTAACGTATGTAAGAAAACTGGTTGGATTGAGATTATGGGTGCCGGTATGGTTCACCCACGCGTCCTTGAGATGAGTGGTATCGATGCAACTATATACTCTGGTTTTGCCTTTGGTCTTGGTCAAGAGCGTGTCGCTATGCTTCGTTACGGAATCAACGATATCCGTGGATTCTACCAAGGAGATGTCCGCTTCTCAGAACAGTTTAAATAATGATTAGAAAAGTAGAAATAGCAGATGTTGAGGTGTTGGCAAAAATTGCCAAACAAACCTTTCGTGAAACATTTGCTCATGATAATACGGAAGAGCAGTTACAGGAATACTTTGAAGAGGCTTATAATTTGAGAGTTTTGTCAACTGAGTTGGAAAATCCTGAATCCGAAACCTATTTCATTATGCATGAAGAGGAGGTAGCTGGTTTTCTCAAAGTCAACTGGGGAAATGCTCAAACCGAGAGAGAATTAGAGAACGCTTTTGAAATTCAACGCCTCTACGTGCTACAAACATATCAAGGATTTGGACTTGGTAAGCAACTATTTGAATTCGCTCTGGAACATGCCGAAAAAAATGGTTTTTCCTGGGCTTGGTTAGGTGTTTGGGAGCATAATACAAAAGCTCAAGCATTTTATAATCGATATGGTTTTGAAAAATTTAGTCAACATCGTTTTATGGTTGGGCAAAAGGTAGATACGGATTGGTTACTGAAAAAGAAATTAAGGTAAGAAGATGATTCTTCTAATGAAATGATAGGAAAGGAAAAAAACTAGAGTGGCAACTGTCATTCTGGAGAATTAAATTATGCTTGTATCTTATAAATGGTTAAAAGAATTGGTGGACATTGATGTACCATCACAAGAGTTGGCTGAAAAAATGTCAACCACAGGGATCGAAGTAGAAGGTGTGGAATCACCTGCTGCTGGTCTCTCAAAAATTGTCGTCGGTGAGGTCTTGTCTTGCGAAGATGTGCCAGAAACTCACCTTCATGTTTGTCAGGTTAACGTTGGCGAAGAAGAAGCCCGTCAAATCGTCTGTGGAGCACCAAATGTGCGCGCAGGCATCAAGGTTATGGTGGCTCTTCCGGGAGCTCGCATTGCGGACAACTACAAGATTAAAAAAGGGAAAATCCGTGGCTTAGAGTCACTCGGGATGATCTGTTCACTTGGTGAATTAGGCATTTCTGACTCCTTTGTACCAAAGGAATTTGCAGATGGCATCCAAATCTTGCCAGATGATGCCGTTCCAGGTGAGGAAGTATTCTCTTATCTCGACTTGGATGATGAAATCATCGAACTTTCTATCACTCCAAACCGTGCAGACGCTCTCTCTATGCGTGGGGTAGCTCACGAAGTAGCAGCTATCTACGACAAGGCAGTCAATTTTAAAGAATTTACTTTAACAGAAACTACCGAAGTTGCAGCGGATGCTCTTTCTGTCAGCATTGATACAGACAAGGCTCCTTACTATGCCGCTCGTATCTTGGACAATGTGACCATCGCACCAAGTCCACAATGGTTGCAAAACCTCCTCATGAACGAAGGTATTCGTCCTATTAACAATGTCGTCGACGTGACCAACTATATCTTGCTTTACTTTGGTCAGCCTATGCATGCCTTTGACTTAGATACCTTTGAAGGAAATGATATCCGTGTGCGTGAAGCACGTGCTGGTGAGAAATTAGTGACCTTGGATGGGGAAGAGCGTGAGTTGGAAACAACTGATTTAGTGATTACTGTTGCTGACAAACCAGTAGCCCTTGCAGGTGTCATGGGTGGACAAGCTACAGAAATCTCTGAAAAGTCTACTCGTGTCGTTCTTGAAGCTGCTGTCTTCAATGGCAAATCTATCCGTAAGACAAGTGGTCGTCTCAACCTTCGTTCTGAATCATCTTCTCGCTTTGAAAAAGGCATTAATGTGGCAACCGTTAATGAAGCCCTTGATGCAGCAGCAAGTATGATTGCGGAATTGGCTGGTGCGACAGTGCGTAAAGGTATTGTTTCAGCAGGCCAGCTCGATACTTCTGATGTAGAAGTTTCTTCAACCCTTGCAGACGTCAACCGTGTCCTTGGGACAGAGCTTTCCTACGCAGATGTCGAAGATGTCTTCCGTCGTCTTGGATTTGGTCTTTCTG
>CAKPXD010000062.1 GCA_934201655.1 uncultured Streptococcus sp.
TAATAGGGTTGCAACTTGATCAAATAGTTGCTCTTGATTATCTGCTTCTAAACAAAAAACTAAGTCTTTGCTGAAGAATTGATCTAATCCCATGACCTTCTCCCTTCATATTTAACTTTTATGATACAAGTATATCACTATATGAAACCGTTGTCAATATTTTTTGTTGTATTTTGTTTGATTTTTATTTTTTTTGTTTGATTTTAAATAGCAAATAATTTTAAATAGTTTTGAAAAAAAAATAAAAAAACAGGACATACATCCTGTTTTTTTCTATTAATTTTTTTTCGTAGTCCAACTTTGTTCAATTAATGGAAGCATATCCTTCAACACTTCAGGTGTTCCTTCTAGAGAAACATATCTAAACTTACCATCGTCTGATTTAAAGATCCAGATCACTAGATATTTACCATTTTTAGCAATACAGTTTACGACATAGGCGTCATAACCACCAATTTTTGACTTAGATCCCCAAACTTTAGAGAAATCCTTGCTTTGTTGTTTCGTTTGATAAACACTAGTAGAGACTTGAATGGGATCAAGAGCAGCATATTCACTTTCACTAACACCTAGATGCTCTGGTTTGAAAGTATTTAAGGTTACGATATTGACGTCTGTTCCATCACAGTACTGAATATCATCACCACCCTCAACTTCTGTAAAATGAATCCATGATTTTGGCACTTTTACGTAGCCATAAGCATCTGACCCAATTACCTGTGTATCTTTAATTGTTGATTCGGCTACAGTTGTTGTTTCTTGAGCTGTGGTAGTTTCCTGGACTGTTGTTGTATCTGAAACTGCTTCTTTTTTAGATTTTGAAGTATTACAAGCAGCGAGGCAAAGGCAACACACTAAAAGTGTAGATAAGCTGACGATTTTTTTCATGACCCTTCTCCTTTCACTTCTATTCTAATGAAAGAAAAGATAAGTGTCAAAAGATAACTGTATTAGGAATCAATTATTCTTCATCCATACTCAAGACACTTAGGAAGGCTTCTTGAGGAACTTCTACTGATCCAATAGCTTTCATACGCTTTTTACCAGCCTTTTGTTTTTCAAGAAGTTTACGTTTACGCGAAACATCTCCTCCATAACATTTGGCAAGAACGTTTTTACGAAGAGCTTTGATATCTGTACGAGCTACAATCTTGTGTCCAATAGCTGCTTGGATTGGAACTTCAAATTGTTGACGTGGAATGATTTTCTTAAGCTTATCAACGATGAGTTTTCCACGTTCATAAGCAAAGTCCTTGTGAACGATAAAGCTGAGTGCATCAACCTTGTCTCCATTGAGAAGGATATCCATTTTAACCAGTTTAGATGGACGATACTCTGACAGTTCATAGTCAAAGCTTGCATAGCCACGTGTTGAAGATTTGAGCTTATCAAAGAAATCAAAGACAATCTCAGCTAGTGGAATTTGATAGATAACATTGACACGATTATCATCGATATAGTCCATCGTGACAAAGTCACCACGTTTGCGCTGAGCTAGTTCCATAACAGCTCCTACAAATTCCTGTGGTACCATGATTTGTGCTTTAACATAAGGTTCTTCAATAGTCGCAATTTTGGTTGGGTCGGGAAACTCGGATGGATTCGATACATCCATAGACTCACCATCAGTCTGATTGACCTTGTAAATAACGGATGGTGCAGTCATGATCAAGTCAATGTTGAACTCACGTTCCAAACGTTCTTGAATAACATCCATATGAAGGAGACCCAAGAATCCACAACGGAAACCAAAACCAAGAGCTTGCGATGTTTCGGGTTCAAACTGAAGACTAGCATCGTTCAACTGCAATTTTTCAAGGGCTTCACGAAGGTCATTGTATTTATTTGACTCGATTGGATAAAGACCTGCGAAAACCATCGGATTCATCTGCTTATATCCAGATAGGGGTTCTGAAGCAGGGTTCGCCGCCAAGGTAACTGTATCACCGACACGAGTGTCTTGAACAGTTTTGATAGATGCTGCAATATAACCAACGTCACCTGTCGCAAGGAAGTCACGTCCTACTGATTTGGGTGTGAATATTCCGACCTCAGTAACATCAAAGGTTTTACCATTGCTCATGAGCTGAATCTTATCACCAGGCTTAACAACTCCATCCATGACACGAACTTGGAGGATAACACCACGATAAGCATCGTAAACTGAGTCAAAAATCAAAGCTTTTAATGGTGCTGATACATCACCAGTTGGTGCTGGAACTTTTTCTACAATTTGCTCTAAAATATCTTCAATTCCAATCCCAGCTTTTGCTGAAGCTAATACAGCCTCACTAGCATCCAGACCGATGACATCTTCAATTTCTGTACGCACGCGCTCTGGATCTGCAGCAGGCAAGTCAATCTTGTTAATAACTGGAAGGATCTCCAAATCATTATCTAAGGCAAGGTAAACGTTAGCTAATGTTTGAGCCTCAATCCCTTGGGCAGCATCGACAACCAATATAGCTCCCTCACAGGCAGCTAGAGAACGCGATACCTCATAAGTGAAGTCCACGTGTCCTGGTGTGTCAATCAGGTGAAAAATATATGTTTCGCCGTCTTTGGCAGTATAATTAAGCTCGATGGCATTCAGTTTGATAGTAATCCCACGCTCTCTCTCTAGGTCCATACTATCTAGAAGCTGAGCTTGCATTTCACGACTAGAAACCGTCTCTGTAGCCTCCAAAATACGGTCCGCCAATGTTGACTTCCCATGGTCAATGTGAGCGATAATGGAAAAGTTTCGGATCTTCTCCTGACGTTTTTTCAATTCTTCTAAATTCAAGATTCTCTTCCTTTCAGGGTATCTATTAATTATAAATTGTTTTTATGTTTTTGACAAGACCATAATACCCTGTAGAGAGTATTAATCTTCAGCAACAAAGCCGTCGTTTTCAATGAAATAGTGGTCTGTCATACCTTGGTCTGTAAAGACAATTCCATGAAGGACACCACCATAGACAGCTCCTCCATCCATTCCGATTTTTCCATCTTCTGTCATCCAAAGTTCTGCAGTTCCTGGTTTTTGTTCCAAAAGTCCGTAGACTGGTGTATGCCCAAAGACAATTGTTTTCCCTGTATGATTAACTGCTTCGTGGAATGGTTTTCTGAGCCAGACTTTCTTGTAATCTGTAGTTTCATGCCAATCATCCAAGGTTAGATCAATTCCAGCATGAACAAAGATATACTGATCCGTTTCAATCACAAATGGCATTTGTCGGATAAAAGCAACCAAGTCTGCTGCTTCAGTTTCTACACGCTTGGCATCTGCTACTCCATCTACTGGTGCATCCAGTGGACGCCCCAAAATAGAATTAATAGTTGTATCCCCACCATTACGACGATAGTGGTCATAGCTTTCTTCAGGATTATCCAACCAAGTTAAAAACATGTACTCGTGATTTCCTGAAATGCAAATCGCTCCTTGATTTTCTACTAAATCTTTGACCATTTCAAGAACACGACGACTATCTTCTCCTCTATCAATCAAATCTCCAAGAAAGAGTAATTGAGTTTTGCCATCCCATGTTTTAAGAAGATCTTCAAGCATTCCTGCTTTTCCGTGAACATCTCCAATTACATAATAGTCTGTCATTTATTTCTCCTTACTTTGCAACAATTCTCTCGCTTGACTAAGTGCAGCTTCAGTAACATTCTCACCAGCCAACATTTTAGCAACTTCTTCCACCCTTTCTTCAACTGTCAACAAGCGAACTGTTGAAACAGTTGAATAGTCATTACTAATCTTTTCAATAAAGAACTGATAATCTGCGATCGCAATGACTTGAGGAAGATGAGATATAGCTAATACTTGGCCGTGCTGACCAATTTTATGAATCTTTTGAGCAATTGCTTGGGCTACACGACCTGAAACTCCTGTGTCCACTTCATCAAATACAATGCTGGTCTTACCTTCCTTACGAGAAAAAGCAGACTTGATCGCCAACATGAGGCGAGATAACTCTCCTCCAGAAGCTACTTTAACCAATGGTTTAAAGTCTTCTCCAGGGTTGGTGGAGATGTAAAATTCAACACTTTCATTTCCTTCACGAGTAAACTTACCTTTATTAAATTGAACCTGAAATCGAGCCTTATCCATATAAAGGTCTTTGAGTTCTTGCTGAATCTCAATTTCTAATTGTTGAGCTAAGTTATGTCGAGCAGATGCAAGCTTAGTTGCTAAGTCAACTAGACTTACTTCCAATTTTTTGAGTTCTGCTTCCATATCATCTGAAGATAAATGATTGCCAGTCAAAAGGTTGTATTCTTCTGTGATTTTAGCAAAGTACATCAAGACATCGTCAACATTCCCACCATACTTACGTGTAATTGCGTGAATGAGATCTAAACGGCTTTCAATCTGCATTAGACGATTACCATCGAAATCAAGACTTTCAATAATATCCTCTAAACGTTTAGTAACATCTTCTAGAACATAATAAGATTCAGATAAGGAAGTAGAAATTTCACGATATTCTACATCATAGTCTTCTAAACTTTCCATATCATTCATAGCTGAACGCACGTTAGCTAGACTTGAAAATTCTTCATTATCTAACATTGTATAAGCATTAGTCAACGTATCAGCAATATGTTTATGATTTAGAAGTTTATCTCGTTCTTGGTTTAGTTTGAGGTCTTCACCTGGCTGTAAGGACGCAGATTCAATTTCAGCCATCTGAAATTCCAACATTTCAATACGAGCCTTGTGCTCTTCTTGATTTTTCTTAATCTCAAGAAGTTGCTTACGCATTTTACGATAAGCATCAAAGTTTGTCTGATAGGCTTGCTTCAGTTCCAGAAAATCTGCATCACCAAAACCATCAAGCATCTGAATATGCAATTGGGGACGCATTAACTCTTCTTGATCATGTTGGCCATGGATATCAACAAGATACTGTCCAATTGAGCGAAGAACAGATAGATTAACCATCTGTCCATTGACACGACTAACACTACGCCCGTTTTGTAAAATTTCACGACGGATGATGATTTCATCACCTAACTCTATTCCTTGCTCATCAAAAATCATTTGCAAAGCATGACTGTTTTCAACCGAGAAAAGACCTTCGATTTCAGCCTTAGGAGCACCATGACGAATGACGTCCGTTGCGGCTCTTGCTCCCAGCATCATATTCATAGCATCGATGATGATAGACTTCCCAGCACCGGTTTCCCCCGTCAGAACTGTCATTCCCTTCTCAAAATTAAGTGAAATAGCCTCAATGATGGCAAAGTTTTTAATTGAAATTTCAAGTAACATAAGGTCCTACCACTTTTTAACTTGCTCAACAATCTCTATAGCTGCTTCTTCAGTTCGCGCCACAATTAAAATTGAGTTATCATCTGCTAAACAGCTAAAAATCATATCCGAAAATGTTTGAGTCAATTGACTTTTAACAAAAATTGTATTCCCAGGAATAACATCTAAGTTGATGAGATTACCCATTCTTTCGAAACTTTCGATATTGTTCTCAGCTAACTGTAAACTTTTAACTACTGACTTTGGTAATTCATAGACATATGTATTGTCTTTCAAAGGAATTTTTACAATCCCTAGTTCTTTGATATCACGTGAAACAGTTGCTTGAGTAGCAGAAATCCCTGCTTCTCTCAAGTGTTCAACGATTTCTTCTTGTGTGCCGATTTGATAGTCAGTCACAAATCTTCTAATCTTTTCAAGTCTTTCTTTTTTATTCATCTTTAAACTCTCTATGTGCTTTTTCTACTACTTTTTCTATTTCAGAAACTACTTGGTTGCTTGCATGTTCCTCTTTACGTAAATAAGCAAGAAACTCAATATTCCCATGTCCACCTTGAATAGGAGAGAAATCCAATCCTAAGACTGAGAATCCTTCATCAACTGCCATTTTAGTAACTGATTCTAAAACATTTTGGTGAACTTTGGCATCTCTGATAATTCCATTTTTACCAATCTGTTCTCGGCCTGCTTCAAACTGTGGTTTTATGAGTGCAACAACTTCCCCTTGGTCGACCAATATTCTATGTAGAGCTGGTAAAATGAGACTCAAAGAAATAAAACTCACGTCGATACTTGCGAAACTTGGCTCTAGTTCAAAATCAGCCTTTTCAGCATAACGAAAGTTAAATTGCTCCATGCTAACAACTCGTGAATCTTGGCGTAATTTCCAGGCTAGCTGATTGGTCCCAACATCAACGGCATAAACCAGTTTTGCACCATTTTGAAGCATGACATCCGTAAAGCCTCCTGTTGAAGCTCCAATATCAATGGTCGTTTTGCCTTCAACTGATATGTCAAATTTTTCTAAAGCTTTCTCAAGTTTCAAGCCACCACGGCTAACATACTTGAGTTTCTCACCCTTGAGTTTTAATTCAGTATCATCAGGAATTTTTTCTCCTGGTTTATCAAAACGCTCACCATTAAGGACTGCAATCACTAATCCAGCCATTACGCCCCGCTTAGCCTGTTCTCTTGTTTCAAATAAACCTTGTTTGTAGGCAAGTACATCTACTCTTTCCTTAGGCATTGATTCTCAAACTTTCTACTATCTTTACAATCGATTCTTTATCAAAGTCGACTAATTGGCTAATCACATCTAATTTTTCATTAGCCTGATCCAAAGTTCGGTTACAAAAAACTTTTGCCTCATCCAATCCTAACAAAGCAGGATAGGTTGATTTCTTAGCTTGCAAATCTTTTTGTGGTGTTTTACCAATTTCCTCAAAACTAGCAGTAACATCAAGGATATCATCTCTCACTTGGAAAGCAAGGCCAATCAGCTCTCCAACTGTTTTCAACTGTTTTTGAAGATTTTCATCCAATCCTGCAATAACTCCTGCCGCTTGAAAAGGGAAGGCTAAGAGTTTACCAGTTTTATTAGCATGGATGGTCTGAAGTTCTTCTAGGTTTAAATGTTTACCTTCACCTTCCATATCCAACACTTGACCGGCTACCATCCCCATGCTTCCAGAAGAAAGGGACAAAGAAGCTATTAAATCTACCTTAATTTCGTTTGGCAAGTCTGCTTGCGCTATCAAAGCATAAGGATCTAAAAAGAGGGCATCTCCTGCTAAAATTGCTAGTGCTTCACCAAACTTCTTATGGTTGGTTAAACGCCCACGACGAAAATCATCATCATCCATAGCCGGAAGATCATCATGAATTAAGCTTCCTGTGTGAATCATCTCAAGCGCTGCTGCAACCTGGGCATGAGCTATAGTGATTGGCACCTGCAAAGACTCCAACACTTCTAAAAGCAGATAAGGACGAATTCGTTTACCGCCTGCATGAATAGAATAGAGAACAGCTTCTCTGAGATTAGCAGCTAATTGCTGGTCTCCATAAAACTCCTCAAGAGCTGACTCAACCAAAGCTAATTTTTCTTGCTTGTTCATAGAAGTTCGCTTTCTGTTCCATCTTCTTGCATGACTTTAACCAGGGTCTTTTCTGCTTTATCAAGTGTTGCTTGCAATTCTTTTGAAAGAACCATTCCTTTTTGAAATGCAGTAATAGCATCTTCTAAAGCAATTTCACCATTTTCTAAACTCTGAACAATAGTTTCAAGCTCTGCTAAATTATCTTCAAATTTCTTCTGTTTTGACATCTTTAACCTCTAATTCTACATGACCATCTCTCATCATCAACATCACCTGGTCATTTTTTTTCAAATCATTTGCTGAAGATACCACGGTATCCTCTTTTTTAACAATCGCATATCCCCTTGCTACAATACGACTCGTATCTAACATGAGTAAAGCTTCTGACAAGCGTTTTACTTCAGCAACCTTAGCA
>CAKPXD010000063.1 GCA_934201655.1 uncultured Streptococcus sp.
TGATGAAGAAAATCGGTCGCCGTCGTAACTTGCTTGCATACTTGCGTAAAAACGACGTTAACCGTTACCGTGAGTTAATCAACTCTCTTGGACTTCGTCGCTAATCTTGCGTCTAAAACGTTTATAGACTTCGTTGGCTTTGCCTCGATGTACCATCAGTACAATCTTCGGCTTGCCGCCTAGTCTATAAACGTTTTATCCAGCAAGAATCAAGCTCTCTGATATCAGAGGGCTTTTCTTTTTGCCGTGTTCAATTGAGCATATCTTGAAAATAAGGCTACTCTAGTTGAGTAGCTTTTTTTATTTTCGTCACCTTACCTCGATATACTCAAGTATAATCTTCGGTTACGGTTCCTAGCACTGTAAGGTAAAATAAACCAGATCATCTCCCTTCGGGGAGATTTTTTTGTTTCATTAAGAATTTTGTACAATCTTCGGCTCGTTGCCTAGTCTATAAACGTTTTATCCAGTAAGAATCATGATGCTAAGGGAGATAAAAATCCGTATGAAAATAGGGAAACGACACAGTGTTCGATGAACACAAGGAGTTTCATCTTTTTCACTAGGATTTTAGCCCAAGCTCAAATCGGCCCTCTGACTTCAGAGGTTTTTTACTATATTTTTCTAGTCTTGTTCCTGATTTAGAAATGTGGTATACTAATTATGAAAATTGTCTAAATTTTTAATTTTTGTTAAAGGAGGGTTTCATGCTTTCCAAATTTTCTGGAAGCCATCAAAACCTGAGATATTGTTTTTTACTAGCTATCCTGTTAGGAGCTTTGGGGATTTCTCTGTTTCTAGCAGTTTCTATGGGGTCTGTTCAAATTAGCTTGAGTGATACCTATCGGATAATTTTGAGTCAGTTAGGGGCTCCTTTTGAGATAGGAGACATTTCAAAGTCTACGCTTGCTATTGTTTGGAATATGAGATTGCCACGGGTTTTTCTTGCCCTGATTGTTGGTGCTGGCCTATCTATGTGTGGTAGTGTTATGCAGTCAACAGTCAATAATCCAATCGCAGAGCCCTATGTGTTAGGAATTTCTGCTGGGGCAACCTTTGGTGCGACTTTGAGTATCATTCTTGGGTTTAAGGTCATGATTGGTCTCGGATCTTTCCTTGGAGCGCTTGTGGCAACAGTTGCAGTCTTAGTCATTGCTTCCATGCAAGGCAGGATGACAACTTCAAGCCTCATTTTATCAGGGACTGTGGTCAATGCACTCTTTTTGGCTTTTTCAAACTTTATTATCTCAATTGGTGCTAATGCTGACAGTGTCATGACCATCAAGTTTTGGACCATGGGTTCTCTAGCAGGAATCTCATGGGCTCACTTAACCCTGCCAGCAGTAGTCGTGGGAATAGCCTTTTTATTTTTCTCTACCCAATACCGTGTTTTTAATGCTATGATGATGGGTGATGAGGCAGCCTTGACCTTGGGGATTCCCCTACGTTTTTACTGGTATCTCTATGTGACGATTGTGGCTGTACTGACAGCTATCTTGGTATCTACCTGTGGGATTATCGGATTTGTTGGTCTTATTACACCACATTTGGCGAGAAGTTTGGTGGGTACAAACTACAGAAGGCTTTTTCCGATAGCAACCTTGCTCGGCGCCCTCTTTGTTATCTGGGCAGATGTTCTTGCTCGTGTTTTAATCCAAAATGCTGAGCTCCCGATTGGTATTTTCACAGCCCTAGTAGGTGCACCTTTCTTTATCTACATGGTTGCAAGTAGACGAAGGGAGGTGAGAGTCTGATATGGACTTAATGTGTCAGGATATTCACTTTGGAATCGGAGAAAAAAAGATTCTCAAAGGAGTCTCACTTAAACTTGAGGGAAACCAATTTCATACTATTTTAGGACCCAATGGCAGTGGGAAAACTAGCCTATTAAAACTCATCTATCGTCAGGAAAATCCTGATCAGGGTCTGATTTCCCTTGATGGGAAACCCTTGGAACAAATGAGCGTCAAAGAAACGGCAAAGCAGATGGCCGTCATCACGCAGTTTAATCAACTCCAGTTTGATTGTACGGTTGAGGAGATTGTCATGCTGGGTAGAACGCCCCATCTCTCTTTCTTACAAAAGGAAAAAGAAAAAGACTTTGCTTTGGTTGAGGATGCTCTAGTCAAGGTAGATATGCTCGAAAAGAGAAGTCGTCTCTACTCTTCCCTATCAGGAGGAGAGAAACAACGAGTTTTATTGGCACGCGCCTTGGCTCAAGAGCCGACACTCTTGCTCTTAGATGAACCGACCAATCATTTGGATATCAAGTACCAGCTAGACTTGTTAACCATTGTCAAACATCTCCATATCAATGTGTTAGCCGTCTTGCATGATATTCAGCTAGCTTGTCGCTATTCAGACTATCTCTATCTGATGAAAGAAGGAGAGATTGTTTACCAAGGTACTCCAAAAGAGACCATCACACCCGAGTCTTTGCAGGCTGTCTATGGCGTTCAAAGTAAGATTACTTGGACAGAAGATCAGCAAGCCATGATTCACTATTTATAAACATTAAAAAGGAAAAGAAAAACATGAAAAAATCACTTAGTATTTTGCTCGTAACAGTAGCAACCTTATCTTTGGCAGCTTGTGGTAACGCATCTAAAGAAACAGCAACGGCACCAGCTACAACAGAAGCTAGTCAAAAAGTTACAACAGAAACCAGCTATCCTGTAACCATCAAAACATACGATGCAAAAGGAAACGAAGTCGAGCAAGTCTTTGAAAAGGCCCCTGAAAAGGTCATCACCAATAACCTTTCAACAACTGAAATCCTACTTGAACTCGGTTTGAAGGATAAAATTGCTGGTATGCTCAATCCTGATAATGCTGTAACTGGTAAATACAAGGATGCCATTGAAGCTATCCCTCATATTGGTGATAAAAAATCTGTCTCACAAGAAACAGTTCTTTCTTATGAACCAGATGCCTTGATGGGACGCAACATGATGTTCTCTGAAAAGTCAATGGGAACTATTAGCGCTTGGAATGAAAATAAAATCCCTGTTTATACACAAAAAGCTTCACTTTCAACTATCCAACAAGATTTAGGAAATATCGTAGAAGACGTGAAGAATCTTGGTACCATTTTCAATGTCCAAGACAAGGCCAACCAATACGCAGAACAATTGCAAGCTAAAATCGATGCGGTTAAAAAAGCTAACCCAGAAACTCAGGGTGAAAAGAAAAAAGCTTTGATTATGGTTGCCTACAATGACGAAACCTTTGGTGCCTACAAGTCAGCCCTCCAAGAAAGCTTACTTAACCAACTTGGTTATACCAATGTTGCAACAGGAACATCTGGTTTGACCTTGGAAAATCTCGTGTCAATGGATCCTGAGTTGATTATCTATGTAACCAGCGACCGCAATCAAAAGTTAGACGAAAAAGCAGTAGATTTGATGAAGGCAAATGCTGTTTTGGAAAATGTACCAGCAATCAAGAATCAAAAAATCATGACTATCTCTTACGATGAGTTGATGGATTACGGTCCTGCAGTGATTGATTCCCTTGAAAAGATCAATGACTTTATCAAGAAATAAGGAGTTTAACTGGGAAGGGATTCGAGTTAGGGTCAGTCTTCCTTCAAACTATGATCCTCAACAAGCCTACCCAATGATTCTTTTAAATGATGGACAATTGGACTATTTGTCAGACCTATCTCAATCTGTAATTTTGGTGGGTTTGATTCCAGAAAATCGTTTGGACGACTTTACACCTTGGAAGGCTGGTGCTTTGAAAGAAGGGGCACCAGACTTTGGTGGAAAGGTAGACCAATACCATCAGAAGCTCTTTCAAGGTATTCTAACAACTCTGCAAAAGGACTACTTGATTGATGAAAGTAGAATTGCTTATGGTGGCTATTCACTGGGTGGTCTTGCTGCTGTCTATAGTGTCTATAGTAGTTATCTTCCTGCGACCTGTATCTTTTCTATCTGTGGTTCCTTCTGGTATCCAGACTTTATAGACTTTTGTAGGGAACATGACTTGATACAGAGCCAAAGCCTGATTTATCTACAAAATGGTCAGACAGAAGGTGCCAATCATTCCAATCGTCTGTCTAAGGCTCCTATTTTTGCCAGAAATCTACATGATTCGATTTCAGAGAAAGTCCCTTCGACTTATTGCACATTTGATGCTTATGGGCATCATGAAGCTCTTAAAGAACGTTATCATCATTTTTGTGATTGGCTAAGAAACGAGTGGAAGCTCAATTAATCCTGTAACACTCCTTGTTCATCGTAACTAGGAGTGTTTCTCATGTATGCTTAGTTGTTAAAATGTTCATGGTATTATTCTTGACGGAAATCCATCCCCTGTAATAGACTAAATTATGGTATAATGAGTAGATAGATAGAATCGAGGAAATTATGTCATTTACACAATTTAAATTTAAAAAATATATAGAAAAAGCCTTGGAGGAGTTGAAGTTTACGACTCCTACCGAGGTGCAGGAAAAGTTGATTCCTATTGTCCTGGCAGGTCGTGACTTGGTTGGTGAATCAAAAACAGGTTCAGGGAAGACTCATACTTTCTTACTTCCAATTTTCCAACAGTTGGATGAAGAGAGTGACAGTGTGCAGGCGGTTATCACAGCTCCAAGTCGTGAATTAGCGACTCAGATTTACCAAGCTGCTCGTCAGATCGCATCACATTCAGATGTTGAGATTCGTGTTGCCAACTATGTTGGTGGTACAGACAAGGCCCGTCAGATTGACAAACTGGCAAGCAACCAGCCCCATATCGTTATCGGAACTCCAGGTCGTATCTATGACTTGGTCAAGTCTGGTGACCTTGCTATTCACAAGGCTAAGACCTTTGTAGTAGATGAAGCTGACATGACCTTGGATATGGGATTCTTGGAAACAGTTGATAAGATTGCAGGAAGTCTTCCAAAAGACTTGCAGTTTATGGTTTTTTCAGCAACTATTCCACAAAAACTACAACCATTTTTGAAGAAATACTTGTCAAATCCTGTCATGGAGAAAATCAAGACCAAGACAGTTATCTCTGATACCATTGACAACTGGTTGATTTCGACCAAGGGTCGTGACAAGAATGCTCAGATTTATGAGTTGACTCAAGTCATGCAGCCGTATCTCGCCATGATTTTTGTCAATACAAAAACTCGTGCGGATGAATTGCACAGCTACCTAACAGCTCAAGGATTAAAGGTGGCTAAGATCCATGGAGACATTGCTCCTCGTGAACGCAAACGGATCATGAATCAGGTGAAAAATCTTGATTTTGAGTATATCGTAGCGACTGACCTAGCTGCGCGTGGGATTGATATTGAAGGTGTCAGCCATGTTATCAATGATGCTATCCCACAGGACTTGTCTTTCTTTGTCCACCGTGTTGGACGAACTGGGCGTAACGGTCTACCAGGTACAGCCATTACCCTTTACCAGCCTAGTGACGACTCAGATATTCGCGAATTGGAAAAATTGGGTATCAAGTTTACTCCTAAAGTAGTTAAAGACGGAGAATTCCAAGATACCTATGATCGTGATCGCCGTGCCAATCGTGAGAAAAAACAAGAAAAACTCGATATCGAAATGATTGGTTTGGTTAAAAAGAAAAAGAAAAAAGTTAAACCAGGCTATAAGAAGAAAATTCAGTGGGCGGTCGATGAAAAACGCCGTAAAACCAAGCGTGCTGAAAGTCGTGCCCGTGGACGTGCAGAACGTAAAGCTAAGCGTCAAACATTTTAAAAATAAAACAGTAGGACCAAGTGGTTTTACTGTTTTTTTGACTCTTAAAGCCTAAGATAGTATAAGTAAAAATCGCTAATTAATTTGAATAGCAAAAAAAAATGTCATAGAGACTGATGCTATAGGATTTTTAATCAATACTTTGATTCCAGAAAATATTTGAAAACATTCTTAATTTATGTTATTCTAAAAACATCAGATTTTAAAAAAATATTAAATCTGTTAAAGAAAAGAGGTCATTATGGCAAAAGGAATGTTTAAGCAAGAACGTTTTTCGTTTCGTAAAATGAAAGTTGGATTGGCATCTGTGGCTATCCTCTTTGCTTTTGCACAACTTGGACAAGTTTCGGCTGATGAAACTAGTAAAGTTTCGTCAAGTGAAATTACTAAGGTAACTGAGGCACCAAAAGTAGTTGAAGAAGTCAAATCGCCTATTGAAGTTGCAACTGAAGAAATTGCAGCAGAAAGTGAGAAACCAGTTGTAAAAGAATCAGAAGCAAAACCAGGCGATTTAATTGATGTTTCTACCAAACTATCACCTATTGATGTCAAAGAAAGTCAAGAAGGCAATCAAAAAGTCCATGTAGAAACAGCGACTGCAGAAGTTTCAAAAACAGAAGTGATTGCATCTAAAGATGAGACAATTCCGGCACCAGCAACAACGACTACTGAAGGTACAGTAACTGGCAAGGATGAAAAAGGAAATACATTCACTCAGTACGAACGAGTAGACAAGACAACAACTGTGGAAATAACTAAAACACCACCAACTGTTAAAAAAGCAGGAGCAGCTGATATTGTTTTCGTGGTTGACCGTTCAGGATCTATGGGAGGAACCATTAATACTGTTCGTAAAAATGTCAATGAGTTTGCAAGAAATCTTGCCAAAGATGGAGTGGCAGCACGTTTTGGATTAGCTACCTTTAGTGATGAAGTTTTTGGACGTAATAGAGGAAAAACAGATGAAGGTACAATTTTAACAAAATTTAACGAATCTTATTTTACATCTGACCCAGCTGAACTTGAAAAAGCCTTAGCAGGCATTAAGATTGCAGATGGTGGAGATTTCGCTGAAACATCTTCACCTGCTCTAACACAAATTGTTTCAACCTATGACTGGTCTAAGTCACCAAAAAATAAAAAGTTTGTCGTATTGTTGACAGATGCTCCAATGAAGCAAGATGCCTCAGTCCCAACTATTGCCGAGACACTTGCGTCTTTAAAAGCAGCAAATATTGAAAGAATTGTTGCAACTTCGACATCTTTTGGGACCGATATTAGCTATAAAGATTTTGTATCTGAAGGTCGATTAATGAAAATTGACAGTAACTTGGCTGACTCTTTAACTAAGGATGCAGCTTCATGGATTGTGGAAACAGTCAGTGAGGGACGTCAGTACAAGGTAACAAAAGACAGCTACCAATTCTACTTGGAACGTCGTACAACTGTGCCAGTTTTGGAGCAGAAAGCAACTCCTAAACCAGAACCTACTGCTTACAAACCAGAACCAGCTAAACTTCCTGAAACAGGAAGCAATGATACAAGAAATCAAAGTCTCATGGGACTTGGTCTATTGTTCGCCGGACTTGGATTAGCCCTAGGAAACAGAAAATCAAAAGAACAGTAAGATAAATTAATAAAAACACAAAACACCTGAATTAGAGCTGTATAGGCTATTATCAGGTGTTTTTTTGATGAAGTTATCCTAAAATGAAATAAACGCACTGAGACGAGTATTTCAGTGTGTTTTTGTACTAATTTTGTCTTTAAAATAGTTAAGTAGATTATTTGATAAAGCCATTGTATTAGATGATTGGTTTGCCATCAATGTAACAGATGGAATATTTCATTCAGCTAGAGCGATAGAATTAATGCACCATTTTTGGTGCGTTTTCATTTTTTATGCTATAATAGAAATAAATAAAAGGAGGAGTTACATGATTGGAGAAAATATAAAAACGTTACGTAAAGCCCATAAATTAACGCAGCCTGAGTTTGCAAAGATTGTTGGTATCTCTAGAAA
>CAKPXD010000064.1 GCA_934201655.1 uncultured Streptococcus sp.
ATCAAATGGTCAATGCTCAGCTCACGGCACTTTTAGAAGGCGAGACCAATGTGTTGGCTAATCTATCAAATGCCAGTGCTCTCTTAAAAATGAACTTTCCTCGTACTGTCTTTGCAGGTTTCTATTTATATGACGGAAATGAGCTTATTTTAGGCCCTTTTCAGGGTGGAGTCTCATGTGTTAGAATTGCGCTCGGAAAAGGAGTTTGTGGTGAGTCAGCGGCTAGCCGTCAAACAGTTATCGTTGGTGATGTCAAGACTTATCCAAACTATATTTCTTGTGATAGTAGTGCTCGTAGCGAGATCGTACTTCCAATGGTAAAAAATGGACAGCTTCTGGGTGTATTAGATTTGGACTCATCTCATGTTGATGATTATGATGAAATTGATCAACGCTATTTAGAAGAGTTTGTGTCCATTTTACTAGATAAGACAGAATGGAAATTTTCAATGTTTGAGGAGAAAGCATAATGTATCAGGCGCTTTATCGAAAATATAGAAGTCAAAATTTTTCACAGTTAGTGGGCCAGGAAGTTGTTGCTAGAACTCTTAAACAGGCTGTAGAACAGGATAAGATTAGTCACACCTACCTCTTTTCAGGGCCTCGTGGAACTGGTAAGACTAGTGTGGCTAAGATTTTTGCTAAGGCTATGAACTGCCCTAATCAAGTAGGGGGTGAACCTTGTAATAACTGTTACATCTGTCAAGCTGTTACGGATGGAAGTTTAGAAGACGTTATCGAAATGGATGCTGCTTCTAATAATGGAGTTGATGAAATTCGTGATATTCGTGATAAATCAACTTATGCTCCAAGTATAGCTCAGTATAAGGTTTATATCATTGATGAGGTTCATATGCTTTCAACAGGTGCCTTTAATGCCCTTTTGAAAACACTGGAAGAACCAACTCCAAATGTAGTCTTTATTTTGGCAACGACTGAGCTTCATAAAATTCCTGCAACTATTTTGTCTCGTGTTCAACGATTTGAGTTCAAGTCCATTAAGACTCAGGATATTCGAGATCATATCTTCCAGATTTTAGAAAAAGAAGGGATTGATTACGAAACAGAAGCTGTTGAAATTATTGCTCGCCGAGCTGAGGGTGGTATGCGGGATGCCTTGTCAATTCTAGACCAGGCATTAAGCTTAACCCAAGAAGCTACATTGACAACTGCAGTCTCAGAAGAAATCACTGGTACCATTAGTTTAAGTGCCTTGGATCATTACGTAGCTGCTTTAGTTCAAAAGGATGTACCGGGAGCCCTTCAAAATCTTGATTTGATTTTTGAGAATGGAAAGAGCATGACACGTTTTGTAGTCGATTTGCTGCAATATCTACGTGATATCTTAATTGTTCAAGCAGGTGGAGAAAATACACATCATAGTGATGCATTTGAGAGAAACTTAGCTCTTCCGCAGGATGTCTTGTTTGAGATGATTAGTCTTGCTACTAAAAGTCTAGCTGATATTAAGGCTAGCCTACAACCTAAAATTTATGCCGAAATGATGACTATTCGTTTAGCAGAAATTGATTCTCAACCAGAACTTTCAGGTGAGGTGGCTGAGGAATTGTCTTCTCTTCGAGAAGAAGTTGCACGATTGAAACAAGCTCTTGCAAATGTTGGTTCTAATCCCAAACAAACTGTTTCTACACCAAGTCGTCCGACTAACAGTAAGTCAATCTATCGTGTAGACCGAAATAAGGTGCAGTCTATTCTTCAAGAAGCAGTAGAAAATCCAGACTTAGCCCGTCAAAACTTAATCCGTCTTCAGAATGCTTGGGGAGAAGTCATCGAAAGCTTATCTGGTCCAGATAAGGCACTCTTGGCTGGTTCTAAACCAGTTGCTGCTAATGAACATCATGCGATTTTGGCATTTGAATCTAACTTCAATGCTGGTCAAACCATGAAACGAGACAATCTAAACACTATGTTTGGCAATATTCTTAGTCGCGCTGCTGGATTTTCTCCAGAGATTCTTGCTATTTCTATAGAAGAGTGGAAGGAAGTTCGAGCTGCATTTTCAAGCAGAGCTAAAAGTTCTCAAGAACAAGTCGTGAAGGAAGAACCCGAAGAGTCAATTCTTCCTCAAGGCTTTGAATTTTTAGCAGATAAAGTGACTATAGCTGAAGATTAAAGGGAATTGGTGGTAAAAGACTATGAACAGACAACAATTTATTATCATGGCCTTATTTACTGCTGCTGAGACTTATTTCTTTAATGAATCCATCATGGAGCAACGGTATATCGTGGCCTTGCTTTGGGCTATTTTGATCCTGAGAAATTTTCGCGTGAGTTATATCATGGGTAAAATTGTGAGCGCTATAGATGATCATTTTCAAGGGAAGAAGTAGCTCCTAGCTTCTAGACAAAATCAAAGCCTTTTAGGCTTTTTTTTGTTATACTATTAAGGTATATTTATTGACATTTTACTGTGTTTTTCTAGGGATTTAAAAAGGTTAAATTTCAGGTAAATACAGTAAAAAGGATGAAAAGAAAGGAACAATCATGTCAGTATTAGAGATCAAAGATCTTCACGTTGAAATTGAAGGAAAAGAAATTTTAAAAGGGGTTAATCTGACTCTTAAAACAGGAGAAATTGCAGCTATCATGGGACCAAATGGTACCGGTAAGTCTACTCTTTCAGCTGCTATTATGGGGAACCCAAACTATGAAGTCACTAAAGGTGAAGTCTTGTTTGACGGTGTAAACATCCTTGAATTGGAAGTGGATGAGCGTGCGCGTATGGGACTTTTCCTTGCCATGCAATATCCATCAGAAATTCCTGGGATTACAAATGCTGAGTTTCTTCGTGCAGCTATGAATGCTGGTAAAGAAGATGATGAGAAGATTTCAGTTCGTGAATTTATCACTAAGTTAGACGAAAAAATGGAATTGCTCAACATGAAAGAAGAAATGGCAGAGCGTTACCTCAATGAAGGTTTCTCAGGTGGTGAGAAAAAACGTAACGAAATTCTTCAACTCTTGATGTTGGAACCAACTTTCGCCCTCTTAGATGAGATTGACTCTGGTCTTGATATTGATGCCCTTAAAGTTGTTTCTAAAGGTGTGAATGCTATGCGTGGTGAAGGCTTCGGTGCCATGATTATTACTCACTACCAACGTCTTTTGAACTATATCACACCAGATGTGGTACACGTTATGATGGAAGGTCGTGTTGTTCTTTCTGGTGGTCCAGAATTGGCTGCACGCTTGGAACGTGAAGGATACGCGAAACTAGCTGAAGAACTTGGCTATGACTACAAGGAAGAATTGTAATTCCCTCGTATCTTTTAGGAGAAGTAAATGACTAAAGAAACTATTAAACTTTTTTCAGAAATGCACGCTGAACCAAGCTGGTTGTCAGACCTCCGTCAAAAAGCTTTTGATAAGATTGAGAGTTTGGAATTGCCAGTCATTGAGCGTGTAAAATTTCACCGTTGGAATCTTGGTGATGGTAGCATCACAGAAAGTGAACCATCAGCAAATGTTCCTGATTTCACTGCTTTAGATAATCACTTGAAATTGGTGCAGGTTGGAACTCAAACAGTTTTTGAGCAAATTCCAGTTGAGTTGGCTGAACAAGGAGTGGTCTTTACAGACTTCCATTCAGCTTTAGAAGAAATTCCAGAACTTGTAGAAGAATTTTTCATGTCATCAGTAAAATACGACGATGATAAATTGGCAGCCTACCACACAGCTTACTTTAATAGTGGCGCTGTTCTCTATATTCCAGACAATGTCGAAATCACAGAACCAATCGAAGGAATTTTCTACCAAGATAGTGATAGTGATGTGCCATTTAACAAGCATATTCTGATCATTGCAGGTAAAAACTCTAAAATCAGCTACCTCGAACGTTTAGAATCACGCGGTAAGGGTAGCGCTAAGGCGACTGCTAATATTACTGTTGAAGTGATTGCACGTTCTGGTGCTCAAGTGAAATTTGCTGCAATTGATCGTCTTGGTGAGAATGTCACTGCCTACATTAGCCGCCGAGGTAAACTAGGTAACGATGCAAGTATTGACTGGGCTATCGGTGTCATGAACGAAGGAAATGTTGTTGCTGACTTTGATAGTGATCTACTTGGAAATGGTAGCCATGCAGACCTCAAGGTCGTAGCACTTTCAAGTGGCCGTCAGGTACAGGGAATTGATACTCGAGTAACTAACTATGGTTGCAACTCTATCGGTAATATCCTCCAACATGGTGTTATTCTTGAAAAAGCAACTTTGACCTTCAATGGTATTGGCCACATTATTAAGGGTGCTAAGGGAGCAGATGCCCAACAAGAAAGCCGTGTTCTTATGCTTTCTGACCAAGCGCGTTCCGATGCCAACCCAATTCTTTTGATTGATGAAAATGACGTTACTGCAGGTCACGCGGCTTCTATTGGTCAAGTTGATCCAGAAGACATGTACTACCTCATGAGCCGAGGACTGGACAAGGCAACTGCAGAACGTTTGGTTGTTCGTGGTTTCCTTGGATCCGTTATCGTTGAGATCCCTGTCAAGGAAGTTCGTGATGAAATGATTGCGACAATCGAAGAAAAATTGTCAAAACGCTAAGGGGAAGCCTATGTTAGATGTAGAAGTGATTCGCAAGGATTTTCCAATTTTAGACCAAATCGTTAATGACGAACCTCTGGTTTATTTGGATAATGCTGCGACGACACAAAAACCACTAGCTGTTCTGGAAGCCATTAACCGCTACTATGAACAGGACAATGCTAATGTCCACCGTGGAGTTCATACCTTGGCGGAACGGGCTACAGCTTCCTATGAAGCTGCTCGTGAAACCATTGGTAAGTTCATCAACGCAGGTTCGACAAAGGAAGTACTCTTCACTAGAGGAACTACGACTAGTCTCAACTGGGTTGCACGTTTCGCTGAGGAAATCTTGACTGAGGGAGACCAGGTCTTGATTTCAGTCATGGAACACCATTCCAATATTATCCCATGGCAAGAAGCTTGTCGTAAGACTAGAGCTGATCTTGTCTATGTCTATCTCAAGGATGGGGCTATAGATATGGATGACTTTCGTTCTAAATTGACTGACAAGGTTAAGTTTGTTTCGCTAGCTCACGCCTCAAATGTTCTTGGTGTGGTAAATCCTATAAAAGAAATCACTCAATTGGCTCATGAAGTTGGAGCCATTATGGTGGTGGATGGCGCTCAGTCTACACCGCATATGAAGATTGATGTCCAGGACTTGGATGTGGACTTCTTCGCCTTTTCAGGTCATAAGATGGCTGGTCCAACTGGTATTGGTGTCCTTTACGGTAAAGAAAAATATCTGGAGCAAATGTCACCTGTCGAGTTCGGTGGCGAGATGATTGATTTCGTATATGAGCAATCTGCTAGCTGGAAGGAATTACCTTGGAAATTCGAGGCAGGAACTCCCAATATGGCTGGTGCTATTGGACTTGCAGCTGCCGTGGATTATCTTGAAAAGATTGGGATGGACGTCATTGAAGCCCATGAACAAGAATTGATTGCATACGTCTATCCAAAATTACAGGCAATTGAAGGTTTGACCATTTACGGTTCGCAAGATTTGGCTCAACGTTCAGGTGTCATTGCCTTTAACCTAGGTGACCTTCATCCACATGACCTTGCAACTGCTCTGGATTATGAAGGCGTGGCAGTTCGTGCGGGTCACCATTGTGCCCAACCATTGCTCCAGTATTTGGAAGTCCCTGCAACAGCTCGCGCTAGTTTTTATATCTACAATACCAAGGCAGATTGCGACAAGCTGGTCGATGCCTTACAAAAGACAAAGGAGTTTTTCAATGGCACTTTCTAAACTAGATAGTCTTTATATGGCAGTGGTAGCGGACCATTCGAAAAATCCCCATCACCAAGGGAAGCTAGCAGATGCTGAGCAAATCAGTCTCAACAATCCGACCTGTGGTGATGTCATCAATCTCTCTGTCAAGTTTGACGCAGATGATCGTTTGGAAGATATCGCTTTTCTAAACTCTGGTTGTACCATTTCAACTGCTTCTGCTAGTATGATGACAGATGCTGTTTTGGGCAAGACCAAGCAAGAAATTTTAGAACTTGCGACCATTTTTTCTGAAATGGTTCAAGGTCAAAAGGATGAGCGTCAAGATCAACTTGGAGATGCAGCTTTCTTATCAGGAGTTGCCAAATTCCCTCAACGAATCAAATGCGCAACCCTAGCTTGGAATGCCCTTAAAAAAACAATTGAAGACCAAGAAAATAAATAAGACAAGCTTTCTTTGTCTTATAAATCATTAGAAATAAAGAATGAAAGAAAGGATATTATGGCTGAAGAAAGAGTAGAACCAAAACCAATTGACCTTGGTGAATATAAATTTGGTTTCCATGACGATGTAGAGCCTGTCCTATCGACAGGAAAAGGATTGAATGAAGATGTCATTCGTGAACTATCAGCAGCTAAGGGAGAACCTGAGTGGATGTTGGAATTCCGTTTGAAATCTTATGAAACCTTCAAAAAAATGCCCATGCAAACTTGGGGAGCAGACTTGTCAGAGATTGACTTTGATGACTTGATCTACTACCAAAAACCATCTGATAAACCAGCCCGTTCTTGGGATGACGTTCCTGAAAAAATCAAAGAAACCTTTGAACGAATCGGGATTCCTGAAGCTGAGCGTGCCTATCTAGCTGGAGCTTCTGCCCAGTATGAGTCAGAAGTGGTTTACCATAACATGAAGGAAGAATTTGAGAAGTTAGGAATTATCTTTACAGATACAGATTCTGCCCTTAAGGAATACCCAGACTTGTTTAAGCAATACTTTGCGAAGTTAGTACCTCCGACAGATAACAAGTTGGCTGCCCTCAACTCAGCAGTATGGTCTGGTGGAACCTTTATCTATGTACCAAAAGGTGTCAAGGTAGATATTCCGCTTCAAACCTATTTCCGTATCAATAACGAAAATACTGGACAGTTTGAACGTACTCTGATTATCGTTGATGAGGGAGCAAGTGTCCACTACGTAGAAGGATGTACAGCGCCAACTTATTCAAGCAACAGCTTGCACGCTGCTATTGTAGAAATCTTTGCTTTGGACGGAGCTTATATGCGTTATACGACTATTCAAAACTGGTCTGACAACGTTTATAACTTGGTAACCAAACGTGCTAAAGCTTTGAAAGATGCGACAGTTGAGTGGATTGATGGAAACTTGGGTGCTAAAACAACCATGAAATACCCATCTGTTTACCTAGATGGAGAAGGAGCGCGTGGTACGATGCTTTCGATTGCCTTTGCCAATGCAGGGCAACACCAAGATACGGGTGCTAAGATGATCCACAATGCTCCACATACGAGCTCGTCTATTGTCTCTAAATCAATCGCTAAAGGTGGAGGTAAGGTAGACTACCGTGGACAAGTAACCTTTAATAAAAACTCTAAGAAATCTGTTTCTCACATCGAGTGTGACACCATTATCATGGATGACTTGTCAGCATCAGATACCATTCCATTTAATGAAATCCACAACTCGCAAGTTGCACTTGAGCACGAAGCTAAGGTATCTAAGATTTCAGAAGAACAACTCTATTACCTCATGAGCCGTGGTCTGTCAGAATCTGAGGCAACTGAAATGATTGTCATGGGATTTGTAGAGCCCTTTACAAAAGAACTTCCAATGGAATACGCAGTTGAGCTCAACCGCTTGATTAGCTACGA
>CAKPXD010000065.1 GCA_934201655.1 uncultured Streptococcus sp.
ACAACAATTGTCTATTTATCTTGCAGATCTTGAAAAGATCATCTTTGAGCCGATTCAAGATTTATACAAATAAGAAGGATTTATACAAATAAGAAGAATGAAAAAAGGGGAAAGGTGATCCCCTTTTTTTACCCTCATTATTCCCGGTAATTAATATATGTTTTTTGTTTTGTCAAGAAATTTGTCTGAAAATGATAGACGAGACTCCTAGAAGATGATATAATTTAAGTTACATTATGATATTGTTCACAAACTTGGAATGCTACACGATTGTTCTCATTTTGACCAAGGGGTCTAGTGGTAGAGCGAAGCGGTATTGGTTTTCCGTCTTTTTGAACTTGAAAGGAGATCATGCAAAAAAAACATCAATATATTCCGCTGATTGGAAGCTTGTATGTCAATTACTTGTTTCAAGGGATTGCAACGATCGCTATTGCTCAGAATCAAGACTTTTTTCAAGCTCAATGGTCCGCTAGTCTCAGCCAGGTAACCTTAGTTATCAGTGCCTTGGGGCTGGGTAGAATTATCAGCTTAAACCTTTCAGGTTGGTTTTCGGATCGTTTTGGTCGAAAGAAAACCGTCCTGCTTGGAGTCTTGTCCTATATCCTCTTTTTCATTGGGATTTTGTTTACAAGAGATTTTCGGTGGGCCTTTGTAGTCACCATCTTTGGTGGGATTGGGAATGCCTTTTTGGATACGAGTACCTATCCGATTGTCGTAGAAGCCTATCCCTCAGAGAGTGACAACAGTTCACTGAGTGTCCTCAATAAATCCTTTATTTCAATTGGTCAGTTTATCTTACCTTTTGTTACCCGTTGGGTGATTCAGAGTGATTTTTATTTTGGTTGGCCTTTTGTGGTCTGCGCGCTCTGTCTTGGCATGAACTTCTTTTTCTTAAGTAAGTTTCGCTATCCGAGTGTTCAGGCCAAAGCGATTATCGAAAAAGAAGAGGACACTACTAATCGAAAAGCTTGGAGTGCAGAAGGGGCTGCCCTCATGATCTTCTCCTTTGTATCGGTTTCTTTGTTTAATATCTTTATCTTATGGATTCCAAGTTATTCTGAAACCATTCTAAAGATTTCTAAAGAAAATAGCCCGCTTTTCGTGAGTGTTTATAGTATCGGCTCCTTTATCTCCGTTTTTCTCACTTCTTACTTAGTGCGGAAAAAATGGGATATTCCAAACTTGATGCTGGTTTGTCTCTTATTGACAGCGGCCTCTATGCTCTATATGATTATCTATCCATCGATGCTTTCTGTTATTATTGCAAGTATCGGTGTTGGTTGCTTTTCTGCCGGAGGGATTTGGCAATTGGGGCTGGCCTTGCTCTTGGAATTTTATCCCCACCATAAAGGGATTGTCACAAGTTTCTATTCCTTAACGACTTCAATATCTGTCATGGTTACCCCGTATCTTACAGGGTTGATGGTAGAGAAGTCTGTCGTCTATGTCTTCATCTATAACATTCTGCTTGCCTTGCTTGGTTTCCTTGCGATAGCAGTGGTTCAGAGAAGATACCGTGTCTTAAAATTAGAAAAAAATAAATGAGGTGTTCTTATGTCAGAACGTATTACTGGTCATACTTTACTTGTTAGCTTGATTGCTACTCCAATCCGTCATAGCTTGTCTCCAACTATGTGGAATGAAGCTTTTGCGAAGAATGGGATGGATTATGCCTATCTAGCATTTGAAGTTGGCAATGAAGAATTAGCCGATGCTGTTCAAGGAATTCGTGCCTTGAAGATTCAAGGTTCTAACGTTTCTATGCCAAATAAACAAGCCATTCTCCCATTGTTGGATGAGTTGTCACCTGCTGCTAAATTGGTCGGTGCAGTCAATACCGTGGTGAATGTGAATGAAACAGGTCACTTGGTCGGTCATGTTACAGATGGGACAGGTGCGATGCGTGCCTTAGCTTCTGAAGGGATCGATATCAAAGATCGTATCGTAACCATGACAGGATGTGGTGGAGCTGGTACTGCCATTGCCATTCAAGCTGCCTTAGATGGTGTCAAAGAATTGCGCATCTTTAACCGTGACGATGAATTCTATGCAAACGGAGAAGAAACTGTTCGTAAAATTTTGGAACATACCAATACCAAAGCCACTCTTCACCATCTAGAAGACCAAGAAGCCTTCAAACAATCCATTGCTGAGTCTTCTGTTTATATTGATGCGACAAGTGTAGGGATGAAACCACAAGAGGACCTTTCTTTGATTACAGATCCAGCTGTGATTCGTCCAGACCTTGCGATTATGGATGTTGTTTATGCACCTGCTGAAACAAAATTGTTGAAATTTGCCCGTGAAAATGGAGCAACCATTGCCTTTAATGGTTTGAAAATGATGCTGTTCCAAGGGGCAGAAGCCTTCCATTTGATTACAGGTGAAGACATGCCAATCGAGCATGTTGAATCTGTTTTGTTTAAATAAAAAAATATAGGGAGACATAAGTGTATGACTAAGAAACATTATTATTTTACGGCCCTGGCTTTGTATATCAATTACATCGTTCACGGGATCGGTGTCGTGATCATTTCACAAAATAAGGCAGCGCTTGGAATTCAATGGAATACCAATGAAGCCGGCGTTATGACCGTTGTATCCATGCTTGGGATTGGACGCTTGATCGCTATCGTATTTTCAGGCTACCTATCAGATAAATTTGGACGTAAACCCTTTGTCTTGCTAGGGATGGCAAGCTACATCCTCTACTTTGTTGGCTTGATCTATGCACCAAATACAACGGTTGCTGCGATTCTAACGGTCATTGCAGGGATTGCCAATTCCTTCTTGGATTCAGGAACCTATCCAGCCTTGATGGAGTCCTTCCCTAAAAAAGCTGGTACAGCAACCGTCTTGATCAAGGCAGCTGTCCAAATTGGTCAATGGATCCTTCCATTTATCTTGATTTTGGCTTCTGCTATGAAGAACTACCAGTTGACATTCTACATTGCAGCCGTTGCCCTCTTAGTGAATGCGATCTTGATTTGGAAAGCGCCATTCCCTGACCAAGATCTGAAAGAGGCTGAAGAAGCAGGTGAAGAAGTTGTAGAAGCTACAACGGTCTTCAAAGCACAACCGAAAATGTGGTTGGAAGGTGTAGCCTTCGTCGTCTATGGCTTTATTTCTCAAGCAACCTTCTATACAATTTCTCAATTTATCTCCACTTATGGAGTGAAAGCAGCGTCTATGACTGAAAAGTCTGCATCCTTGCTCCTTTCAACCTACTCAACAGGAACTCTTATCTGTGTGGCTTTCACTGCCCTAGTTGGGATGAAGATTCGTCCTGTTAATTTGGTCTTGCCATACACCTTTATGTCTATGTTGGCAATTGGTATGATGTATGTCATGCCAAGCCCTACTGTTATGCAAATCGGTGCGGCCCTAGTTGGTTTCTTTGCTGCTGGTGGCGTTATGCAACTTGGATTAACAGTGATGGGGGAAATGTTCCCAGCTGGTAAAGGAACCATTACCTCTATCTTCTACACATTTGGTTCTATCGCATCCTTTGCGGTGCCATACTTCGGTGGCCGTATGAGTGTTAAAAATGTGATGCTCATGGATACCGTATTTGCTATGATCGGTTTTGTCATCGCAATTATCGTCTTTATTCGTTACTATCAAACAGTCGACACATCAAAATAAAAGGAGACGACTATGACCCATACAGTTACGGTTGGAAATGTCACTCTTGGTGAGGGACGTCCAAAAATTATTGTTCCACTGGTTGGAAAGACAGCAGATTCTATTCTAGAAGCTGCAGAACAAGCGCGTGATTTGGATTGTGACTTGATCGAATGGCGGATTGATTTTTATGAAGAGGTGGCAACACCTCAAAAAGTGGCCGCCTTGTCTCATCAAGTCAAACAGGCTGTTCAAAAACCGCTCTTAGTGACTTTTCGGACCAAAAAAGAAGGTGGAGAGTTGGAGCTTCCGGATGACCAATATTTTGCCATTTATAAAGAGGTTCTTACTCAAGGAGCAGCAGATCTCCTTGATCTTGAGCTCTTTATGCCTGCAGAAGAAGTGGCTGCGACCATAGAATTGGCACATGAAAATGGTGTCAAAGTGGTGATGTGTAATCACGATTTTGATGCGACACCAAGCCAAGAAGAAATTGTCCGTCGCCTCAGTCTAATGGAAGAAAAAGGTGCGGATATCTGTAAGATCGCTGTAATGCCACAATCGAATAAAGATGTGCTGACCTTGTTGGCTGCGACAGCTGAAATGAAGGAAAAAGCAACGCGTCCTTTGATTACCATGTCAATGGGAGCACTTGGAATGGTTAGCCGGGTGAGTGGAGAAGCCTTTGGTTCCGCTGCAACCTTTGGGGCAGCTAAACAAGCTTCTGCGCCGGGCCAAGTTCCAGTTTCAGTTTTGAGAGAGATTCTCGCTACCTTAAAATTAGGATAAGACTTGGGAGGTGACACTTCTCTTCATACATTATGTTTGAAAAGAGGGCCCTCCTTTTTATAGAGGAAGAAGTAAGATGACAGAAAAATTATTTGATCAAGTGACCTTTCCATCAGGAGTTCATCTGAAAAATCGGATTGTGATGGCTCCGATGACAACAGAATCTGCTTATTATGACGGAACTGTGACTGATGAATTGATCCATTATTATGCCCATCGCTCTGGCGAAGCGGGAGCAGTCATTGTGGAAAGTGCATTTGTAAGTGATGAAGGTCGTGGATTTTTTGGGGCGATGGGGATCGACTCCGATGATAAAATCGAACCCTTAAGACGTCTAGCAACTGCTATTAAAAACAAAGGTTCAAAAGCTATTATTCAGATCTACCATGCTGGTCGGATGGCTTTCCCAGATATGAATAAGGGACAAAATCCGATTTCTGCTAGTAGTGTCGCAGCCCTTCGTCCTAATGCACCTACTCCAACTGAAATGACCCACCGGGACATTTTGGATATGATTGAGGCTTTTGCACAAGCAACCTCCCGCGCTATTAAGGCTGGTTTTGACGGAGTTGAGCTCCACGGTGCCAATACCTACCTCTTGCAACAATTTTTCTCTCCACATTCCAATCGGAGACACGATGCTTGGGGTGGTAGCATCGAAAAGCGGACCAAGTTCCCATTAGAAGTGGTTCGTGCAGTTAAAAAAGTCATTGCAGAAGAAGCGAAACAACCTTTTATCCTTGGGTATCGTTTTTCACCAGAGGAGCTAGAGGAACCAGGAATTCGCTTTGACGATACCATGTATTTCTTGAACCAATTGGCAAAAGAAGAACCAGATTATGTGCATTTCTCAATGGGGATTTATACCCGGAACTCGATTGTCAATCCAGCGGATCCAGAAATGTTGATCGCTAAATACAAGGCTAGTCGAAGTGAAGAATTGGCTAAGATTCCAGTGATCGGGGTCGGTGGAATCTTGCAAGCAGAAGATGCCAAAGTAGCCCTAGAATTAGGCTATGATCTAGTTGCCGTTGCTAAAGGCTTCTTGGTAGAGCCTCACTGGGTGAGTGCCATCCAAAATGGCCGTAAAGTCAAGGATTTTGCGGATATTCATGATCGGGAGAATTTGGTTATTCCCGTACCTCTTTGGAAATTCATGGATACCAGTTTCCAATTGGTTAAAGACGCGGATGCTGAACTCAAGAAACAAGCCCGCTTGATCGAATTGATGGGGAAAGATCTGGTCTTTACGCCTGGTCAATACAAAGTTGCTGCTAAGGGTCACAATAGTGATCTACCAATGGTAGTCACCTTTAGTAAGGATAAAATTACTAATATCGAGATTGATAGTGCAGGAGAGTCAGAAGGACTCTCAGATATGGTCTTTGAAAAACTACCTCAACAGATTATTGATTTCCAAACCTTGAATGTGGATGCTGTGTCTGGTGCTTCTACAACCAGTCAAGGGGTTGTGGATGGGGTAGCAGATGCGGTGCGTCTCGCTAGTAATGAGGACAATGTTGAGGTTCTGAAAGCCCGTCACAAACCAACTATTGAAAAATCCAACGAAGTGGTCGAAGAAGAAGTGGATGTGGTCGTTGTCGGTGGTGGTGCAGCCGGTATTGCTGCTGCTCTGCGTGCAGACGAACTCGGCTTATCGGTTCTCTTGCTTGAAAAATTAAGTTTCATCGGTGGAGCCATTTCCGTGTCTGGTGGGAATCAAGTTGTCATGGGATCTAAATTACAACACCAGGCAGGGGTGACAGATGATACGCCAGCCTTGATGATCGAAGACTTCCTTGAAAATGGCAACCATGCCAATGTCATGGACTTGTTAACCCTTCTTGCCAACAATGTCGGACAAGCAACAGATTGGGTACACGACTATATCGGCGTGCAGTACGATATGAAAGGCGGCCTCCATGTGCTGGCGGAATACCAAAAAGATCGTGAGTTGGCTTATGATCACGGTGGACATGGTTTTGCAGCAGCTGTTCGTGGTAAACTTGCTCAATCAAATGTCCGTGTCCTTCTTCAAACCAAGGCTCAACAATTGTTATCAGATGGGAAAGGTGGCGTAAACGGGATTGTCGCAGTCGAAGAAAATGGACGTACGCACAGGATCCATTCGCGGGCAGTGGTCTTGACTACTGGTGGATACGGAAACAACAAAGACTTGCTTCCACCACGTCTGCGCAATGTCCTCTTTTACGGTACCCGTTCTTCTATGGGTGAAGGATTGCAAATGGCACAAGCCAAAGGCATTGATGCTGCAACCTTGATGTTGGATCAAGGAAAGATTTATCCAAATGGAATCGAAGTGGCACCAGGTATAGCCAAATCAACCATTGGTGGGAATATTGCAGTTCTGAAAGAAAATGGGTTGCTCCTAAATGTTGACGGAAAACGCGTTGTCAATGAGCGGGCAAGTAACCATGCCATTCTGGATGTATTGATGAAGCAAGAATCGAAGATGCTCTACTTGCTGTTAGACCAAGAGCATTTTGATATCTTCCGTGAAGAAGTAGCAGAGGGAGGTATTTCTCAAGCAGATATCGATCAATGGTTGGCCCAAAACGGTAGTCAAACTCCTTACTTCTACCATGCATCTAACTTGAAAGAGTTGGCTGAGCTGGCTGGTATGGATGGAGATACCTTGGAAGAAACTGTCGCTCGATACAATCAGTTTGTGGCTGAGGGTGAGGACAAGGAATTCCATCGTGAACTCCGCTTCCTTCAAAAACCAGTTGGAGAAGGTCCATATTACTTGATTGAGCAAAAACCTCGTTTTGCTACGACCATGGGTGGATTGGTTGTCAATACCGATCTCTCTGTAGTCAATACAGAAGGTCACGTCATCAAGGGACTGTATGCCGCTGGTGAAGTGGTCGGAGGTGTCATGGGAACAGACTCTCCATCAGGTGCCAATAATGCATGGGCCTTGACTTCAGGTAAGTTAGCAGCCGAAAGCATTGAAGAAAACTAAAAAGACTAATGAGGCTGGGACAAAAGTCCTAGCCTCTCAATTGTTTTTGGATTGTCGAGCAAGACGCAGTGGTTGAGTGGGCTCTACTACGCTGATTTCATCAGCTTTTACAGCCCTACTCAACTGTGCGTAGGTGGGACGACGAAATCGAATTCTAACGAATTACCGATTTCTGTCCCACTCTCTTTTCTTTGCTATAAAACGGTTA
>CAKPXD010000066.1 GCA_934201655.1 uncultured Streptococcus sp.
GAGTTGTTCGTCAAGCAAATAATCAAGTTATCGGTGAGTTTGAATCAGACGAAAATGGTAATATTGCTGTTGGCAAACTGTTAAAAGATAAATATATCTTAACTGAAATTGAAGCCCCTTCAGGTCATATCATCAAAGAAGCCGATACTGTGGTTAATGTTGAAGATTTTGGAGCAGATCATTCGGTAACCAAAACGATTGTGAATCCGAAGGAAGAAACTACAACAACTACAACAACTACAACAACTACTACAACTACGACTGAAGAAACCACAACTACTACCACAACAACTGAAGAGCCTAAGACTACTTCAACTACAACTACTGAAGAACCTAAGACTACTTCAACTACAACTACTGAAGAGCCTACAACTACTTCAACAACAACTACAACTGAAGAGCCTAAGACTACTTCAACTACAACTACTGAAGAGCCTAAGACTACTTCAACTACAACAACTGAAGAGCCTAAAACTACTTCAACTACAACTACAACTGAAGAGTCTAAGACTACTCCAACCACAACAACTTCAACTACAACAACTACTGTAGAAGAACCTAAAACTACAGTAACTACAACAAATGATAAACCTGGACTTCCTAAAACTGGAGAAGGCAAAGGTACATTGGTTACTATCATTGGATTTGTAACTTTAATTTCATCCATTATTTTGGTAGCATTTCTACATAAATCAAAAAAAGACTAATTCTAAATTAGAGATTAGGTTTGATTAGAAGTTCAAAAAGGATTTACTTTTTAAAAGTAAATCCTTTTTTGTATGATTAAAGATAAAATTCGATAACTAGTTTTGTTTAGTTATCGATAATAAAGAATTTTAGTCCTTTTCACCAAGTTTGCTATTGATGGTCATCATGATACTAGCTATTTTTTCACCCCAGTATGGATCAGAAGCGTATAAAACGTTCATACCAGATGATTTATTACCTAGGTAGGTTCTGCCCTCGTCAAAATAATTATCTCGTATCCATTTAGCTGCCCCTAAGATTCCTTTGTCGACATTGTCAAAACTCTTTGCTGAATCATATGGAGTAGTATCATAGGCAGCAATACCAAAGAAGTTATTCTTATCCTTAGCAATCTGACTACGTCCCCATGCACTTTCTAGAGCGCTGTGAGCCATGAGATAGAGTGCATTGACCTGATAACGTTTCTCCGCTTCTTTGAAGACCTCTCCTTTACCTGCGAGACGACTTCCGTTAATATTCATAAGAGAATAAACTTTATCTAGTTCAGCTGCAGTATAATTGGTTGGCTTTCTTAAGTCTCTATAGAGGAATGGATTCTCGACTTTAAAGGTATCGAAGTTAACACCATCCGCTGAATAGTATTTTTTACCAATTGCCATAGATGAACTATGAGGTGCTACACGAACGCTTGTATATGGCGATAACTCGTGATAAACGTAACGACCGTCAGTCGTATAATGAGGAATAAACTCGTCACTAGCATTTACAGCTACAAGGTCACTCTTATTCATAAAGCCTGAAAGTCCAGAAATTTGGACTGGTAGTCTTTCTCCTTGAGCTCCTGAGGTAGAAACAGCGACGATAGAACCTTGAGAAATATAGCTAAGTCTACTACCAGAGGCGCTATAAACATAGGCTATAATTGGTTTTACCTTATAGTAAGTTGATGCAGACGGATTAGAAATCCATTTTCCATTATTCTCGAAACTATAATCTTTACCTTTGATTTTAAGAGTTCCAGTAGCATATTGTCCATCTTCTTTCAGATAATACCAAGCATTGTATGAGTTATCAAATATCCACTCACTTTTGGCCATATGGCCACCTGATTTAAGATAGTAGGACCCTTGCCATTGATTTTCAGCATAAGTCCCATCTGGTTTTAAGTAGAACCAGCTATTGTACTGTTTGTCAAAAATCCATTCACTTTGTGCCATAGCACCACTATCTTTTAAATAGTATTTCTTTTTCCAGGTGCTACTTACCATTACACTTTTCGCATCAAAGTAATACCAACGGTCTTTAATTTTTTCCCATTTATTTCGAGTTATTTTACCAGAGGCGTCAGCGTAATACCACTTGTTAGAAATTTTAACCCATGAAGATTCGGCTAATGCACCGCTCTTGTCAAAGAGATACTCTTTGTAAATCGTATCACTGAGCATGGCACCATTTTGGTCAAAATAATACCAGATGTTCTTAATATTTTCCCACTTATTACGAAGAATTTTCCCATCCTGATTACCATAGTACCATTTATCACCAATTTTAGTCCAAGTGTTAATTGCTAAAGCTCCACTACTATTGAACAAATAGTCTTCGTAAATGACATTACTAAGCATGATACCGTCTTGATTAAAACGATACCAATCTCCAGAAATACTAGCCCATTTATTTCGAGTTACTTTTCCTTCTTCAGTCGCATAATACCATTTATTTTCAAGTTTCACCCATGATGATTCCGCTAGGGCTCCACTCTTATTGAAAAGATAGTCGTTAAAGACAGTATTGCTAAGCATGGTACCATCCTGGTTAAAATAATACCAAACTCCAGCAATCTTCTTCCAATTTTTGACAGCCTTTTTATTTTCATAATAACGCCATTGGCCATTCTCTTTTTGCCAACCTTCTTTGTTGACCTCTTCAGTAATTTCTTCTGTTGAAGAGTTATCCTTGGTAAGGGCTGTTTCTTGTTTCTGTGTGGTTTGAGAAGAATCCTTTTCTGCCTTGTTTTGTGTTTCGTTCTGATTCTGCTTATCGTTCTGCTCTTGACCTTGAGCTTGCTTTTTCTCTTTAACTTCCTTACTCGTTCCATTTGCTACAGTTTTTTCTGAACTCTGTACTTTGTTTGTAGCTTGGTTTTCTTCAGCCATTACTGTTGTTTTTGAAATACCTGCAATGGAAAGAACAACAGTACTTGCTAGTAATATCTTTTTCATTTTTAACCTTTCAATTTTATATTCCCTAAATTTTTTACTTCTTACTTATCGTTTTAAAGACAACATTTATCCACTTTATTATACAATATAATTTTAATTATAAAAGTAACGTCTTAAAGAAGAAAGAAAGTTGTAATATTGTTAAAACAATTTAGAAATAAAAGTCAACAAAAAGTAGTCGAACAATATCAGAACGACTACTTTTTTTGCATTATCAATAATTAACTCTCTATTACTCTGCTAGTTTTATTAGTTAGAAGTGGATGTATAATAATAGATAGAATGGCTAAGATTGCAAAACTGATACCGACATACCAGTATGGTCCATCAAGTGTGGTTGAACGACCAGATAGATTGACAATTCCGCGGAATAGTGTCCCTGTTGTAATAATAGCTATAGCCGAATTCCATAAATTAAGGCTAATTCTGGAAAAATATGGAAGGACTTTGAGCAAGATTGCTAGTATTATCCCACCTACCAGAGGTACGGCGAACAAGTAATGCATATGAACTGATGTCTCTCCAAAACTGAATGCTTCATAAATTCTAGAGAAGGCAAAGAAGAAAATCGTAATTAGTGTATAAGAGATGGCAGTTTTTTTAAAACGTTTTTTGTTAGGATTAATAACCGATGTAGACAATGTCACTCACCGCCCTTTCTGAAATTTTGTTTCCTCCAGTCGTTGGTTTATTGATAACCTGACCGTTGAAGTAAAGTGTAGAGGAACCCCCACCATCAAGATTGTAAGCTGTTTTTGCACCGTATGATTTCATGACTTCAGCCATTTGGTACAGGGATAGACCCTTGCTTTCAGATGTACGTCCGTCAGAAACTACAATAATGTAGTGGTTTTCATCGATAATACCAATAGCTGTACGTGGATTCGAAGCCATAGCTTGTCCAACTTCTTGGTTTTTTCCTACTGCTATTTCACCATTTTCGACCAAGGCAGGACCAAAAGCTAAGAGATTAATAACTCCGTCTTTGACAAGTTGCTCAGCTGAAATCTGATCCTCGTAAATAATCTTGAAAGAACCATCTTTATAAATGGCTAAATCACCATTATTAGAATTTTCACGGACAGTATCACGATAGACAACTCCATTACGGATAACATAACCCGAAGAGTTGGCACCGTAATAGTCGCCATTGACTGCTAAAATTGCATCATTTTCTGCAGCAGTGACAGATGTTTTAGCTGTTACGTTTGTTCCAAATGAGTTTTGAGCAAATGCTGTTTTTAAATAATCTGATGAGTTTACTGTAATATCTGCAACGTAGACTTGCGTATTATTGACCGTTGTTTCAGTTAAATTGATGGAGATATTCTCGTCCTTATAACTTGAGTTAGTTACTGTTGCTGTCTTAGCTACTTGGCTAGCTTGAGCTGTGTTGGAACTTATATTAGTTGTTGCTACTGTCGAAATAGTCTCAGCAAGTACAAAAGTTTTCAACATTGAGTAACTAAAGGATTCTGTCAAGAGTAAACCGAGAACCGAAGCATAAGCATATGGTTTCTTTAAAAATTTCATAATACAGTTGATGTCCTTTCCTTAAAAATCAATTTCTTTTGCACTGTCCAAGAGACAGCGAAGAGAAGGATGCCGACGATAATTTTGGCAATCAGAAGGTTGATACCAAAGACTGTAAAGAAGAGACGAATCAGTAGCGTGTCTAAGAAAAAGAGTCCAACTGCTAGACCAAAGTATCCCATCCCTGTTTTCACAAAGCTATCCTCGTTTTTAAAGACTAGTTTTTTATTTGTAGAGTAGTTAAAAACGGAGCTTGTCACACGAGCTAGTCCGTTAGCTAGGAAAATTCGGAAACTTGTTGGCGCTGTTGGTAAAAACAAGATTGCAATAGCGTAAACGATATAGTCTACAACAAAACTACTGAGAGATGACAGGGCGAATTTAAAAATATTTTTATAAATCATGAGCCCATCTTTTATTGGTCGGAAGTGTGAATCCTCATTATCATTGATATAGACAGTTTCGATGGGAACTTCTAAAATTTGATATTCTTTAGTAGCTTCAAGTAGCATATTCATTTCATATTCATAACGTTGTCCTTCGATCTTTAGCATAAAAGGAATAAGATTTGTTGTAAAAGCTCGAAGTCCTGTCTGAGTATCTGCTACTTCTACCCCAGTTTGAATCTTAAAAAGTGCTTTTGTTAAGCTATTTCCGAAACGGCTACGAAGGGGTACTTTACCAGTGAAGGCACGCACACCCAAGATTAGCTTATTAGGATTTTCAGAAGCCTTGTTAGCCGTACGGAAAATATCCCAAATCTTATGCTGACCATCTGCGTCTGCCGTTACAACTGTTCCATAGCTATTTAGTTGTTGGATATAAGCAAAGGCCGTTTTAAGTGCTTGGCCTTTACCTTGGTTCACTTGGTGACGGAGCACCGTAGCATATTGTTCTGCTTTATCAAAGATATTTTGACACTTTGATGAACTACCGTCGTCGATAACTAGAATACGAAAATCACTCTTTTCGTGGATTTTTTCGATGAGTTTGATAAGTTTATTATCAGGTTGATAAGCTGGAATTACTATATAGTTCATACCGGCACTCCTTTCTTAGTGATGGTATAACTATACAGAACATCGCTTAAAGATACCTTATATCAGTTTTCTTTAAGAAAAAGTTAAAGAAGCTTTAAGACTGGAAGTCATTTTCTTTAGAAAGCAAAAACAATCAATATTAATAAATATACAAAAATCCTCAAATAGCAAATGAATTTGAGGATGGAATTTATTATAAAATAAATTATTTACTCTATTTTATCTCTTAATTTCTCGACAAAGAGATAGGCTGCAGGACAGGTTAAAGTGTTTTTGATAGTCAGATTATTGATTTGATAAATCTTTTTACGGTCGGTATGTGGAAATTCTCTACAAGCCTTGGGACGGACATCATAGATGGAACAGAGATTGTCACCGCCAAGAAATGGACATGGCATTGACTTAAAGATCTTATCACCGTCTTCATCTACCTGTAGAAATTCATCTTCGAAGGCTGGTAATTTCATTTTAAAGTACTTGGCAATGCGTGTGATATCTGCTTCTTTAAAGTCTGGTCCAAGGCTCTTGCAACAGTTAGCACAGGCTGTACAATCAATTTCTTCAAAAACTTCATGGTGAATCTCCAGCGCAATCTTATCTAGGTTTTTTGGAGCTTTCTTTTTCAGATTTCCAAGAAATTTACGATGCTCTTTTTGCTTTTGTAAAGCTAATTGGTGATAGTATTCGATATCGATTTATTTTGACATAGATTCTTTAACATCCTTTTCTGAAACTAGTATACCATAACTGAAAATAAATAAAAACTACTGCCATTAAGGCAATAGTTTTTACAAGATTAGTTAACTGCGACCACCTCAACCATATCTTTGCCAAGTAAGATTAAGTATTTTTCAACTTGATCTATTTGGTAAGAACGAGACAAGGCTTCTGCATATAGAGATAATTGACCTCTATAACGTTCAATCAGTTGACTTGGATATTCATAATGGTCTGTCTTGTAGTCAAAGAGAACAATTTTATCCTCATAAAGGAGATAACCATCTAAAATTCCACGGACAACAAAGTCTTCCTGACTCTTAGCATCCCGTTTTAACATAGAGAAGGGTTGTTCACGATAAAGTTTATATTGATTTGCAAGAATCTCTTGACCAAGAGCTGTATCAAAGAAAGACAAGATTTTTTCTAGATTAACTTTATCTTTAACAGCTGAAGTTGCCTGAACTTGCTCCAAGGCTTCTGTCAAGGTTTCCAAAGTAGGTTTCTTAGTGAGATTGATTCGTTGCATGAGTTCATGAGTGGCACTACCAATCTCAGCTCCAGTGACTTTTTCTGTCTTAGAGAAGTCTGGAAGTTCAAACTGAATAATAGTTTCTTGTGGTTTAGATTGACCAGCTACTACTACACCTTCCATATCCATGACTGGTTCATAAAACTTCTTAATCTGGCTTGGAGTTTGAACACTCGGAAGATTAATCGCTGCACGGTGGATTTCATTATACACCTCCACTTCTTTCAGCATTTGTAAAGCTTCCTTAATGGTATCAGACTGACGGTTGCTTGCCTGAGAAAGATCTTGGAGCTGGCTTTTAGTTTCCAATTTACCGATAGCTTCTTCTGTCAGTTGTTCTTCACCCTCGAAACGAACACTAAAGTGTAAGTCCTCTTTAGAAAAAGCTTGATTGATGGCCCAAATCCAGTCCTGGAAATTTTGAGCGTCAAGTCTTGTTTCACGAGTCAAAAGACCTTGCCCATTTGTCGGGTATTCTTTAGACTCCAACTTTTCCCTTGAACCCTTTCCAACTAGATAGAGTTTTTTCTCAGCACGAGTCATGGCTACATAAAGTAAACGCATCAACTCAGAATAGCTTGCTAATTGGAGCTCCTCCTCATTTTGACTATAAGTCAAGCTTGGAATGGATAACTTAATCATTGATGGAAGATATTCCTCTTTTGCATTTGTAGCTACTCTAGCAACATACTTAAGACCAAGACCATTTTTACGACTTAGGATAACTTCAGACATGGAATCTTGCTTGTTAAATTGCTGATCAATATTGAGAATAAAGACATAAGGGAACTCAAGCCCCTTACTCTTATGAATAC
>CAKPXD010000067.1 GCA_934201655.1 uncultured Streptococcus sp.
GACTTGTATGGCTCTTGGGATGGTACATACAAATATCCTGATACTAATATGGGTGGGAACTGGCGTTCAACAAATCCAAAGGCTGAGCAAGAAACAATGAAAAACAAAAACTCTAGTAGAAATGGTTTATTGCTAGATACTTGTAAACACTTTAGGTTCATAAGAGACACATATTTTAGTAGTTATCATCTGTCAGGAATTGTGATTGATAGTTTTGTCTATCATGCAATGGGGGGATGGAGATGGTCTGAGCCAGGAAGTACTTCTTCTTCAGCTAGTGGAACATATGAAAATGTTTTATTAGAATATTTAAATCAAAACTCTATGTGGGGCAATCTCACTCTTACCGCGCCAGGGAGTGGAGAAAACATATCTACAGAGAGTAGTCTAGAATGTTTAAGGAAAGTAGTTAATTACATTACCAAATAAGAAAACGACCACACAGGAGCATTGCTACTTTTGTAAGGTCGTTATTTCTTTTGTCACCGCTTGAAGGCGTCACTCAAAATCTGCTTTTCTAAAAATCCCTAAGTGAAGTCCTCTTTCTCGGACCTTCTTTTTTGGAAACAACATCAAGAGACTAGAACTGAATTTGTCATCAAATTAACATGTTTTCCTGGTCCTTGTCACGGTTTTGTAATGGAAACGTACTTTCTTTGTAAGATTCAAAATGCTATAATGCTCTAAACAATTTTCCTTGCATAAGGAGGTTATTATGAAAAAAGATAGATTGTTAAAGAATCCTTTCTTGGTGCGTCTACTTGGATTGCTGATGGCATTTTTCTTCCTATCAGCATTTACTGCACCTGAAAAACCAGACTATGGTATCTATGACCCAAATCATTATTTGACAGAGGAAGTAGTTACTCAGATTCGTGATTTGAATGAAGCCAATAGTCAAAAGGCAGAAAAGCTTCAAATAGGTGTCTATATCGTAGACAGTCTGGAAGGTGAAAGCATTGAAACGGTAGCAAATGAAACCGTTAGGGCTTGGAAGATTGGCTATTCAGGCGATAATTTTGGAAGTCTCATTGTAGTAGCCGTTCAAGACCGTAAATCAAGAATTGAAACCAGTAATAACACCGCCATTAGAATAACAGACTATCAAACCAAGCAGATCTTGGCAGCCAGCCGTACAGATTTTAAAACTGGTGACTATAGTAAAGGAATTCTAGCGATTGCCAAAGGCTTGGACAATCAGTTTTATAGAGGAAGTGGAACATTTCCATCTGATGAATCCTCTGAGATCAAACGTTATTCTGATAGCATCAGTGGGAAAAAATCGAGTCGCAATAGTAGCTCGTCCAGTCGTCGTAAGAACAGTGACCCTATGGACAATGTGTTCGGAGTCGGGATAATCATTTATTTCATTATCGTATTTATAGCCATTATTAGAGGCGGCGGAGGTGGCCGAGGAGGAGATTCCTCTGATGGAGGATGGTGGTTTAGTGACTCTTCCGACTCGGGGTCATCTTGGTCCGACTCAGGATCAGACTCCTCTAGTAGCTGGGACGGCGGAGGCTTCGATGGCGGAGGCTCATCCGATGATTGGTAATGTTCGTGTAAAAAATTAAGGAAATAAATAGGTTTAGATATGAAAAATAAAGGAATTATTTATGTATTGGGCATTTTGCTGGCTATTATCTTACTTGGCGGTTGCTCAGTAGTAGGCACTTATAACGGACTTGTCTCCGAACAAACTAAGGTCGAACAAGCGCAAGCTGATGTAGCGACAGCTCTTCAACGTCGTTCTGATTTGATTGGAAATTTGGTAGAGTCTGTAAAAGGCCAGATGAACCATGAGACAGAGGTTTTCACCAAGATTGCGGAAGCTCGTGCTAAAATTGGGAATGGCTCCGTAACTTCAAAAGAAAATCAAGAGGCTCAAGGAGAGTTGAGTTCTGCCATCTCACGCTTAATCTCCTTAACAGAAAATTATCCAGAACTCAAGAGCAATCAAAATGTGGAACAACTTATGACAGAACTGGCTGGAAGTGAAAATCGGATATTTGTAGCCCGCAAGGATTACAACAAAGTGGCAACAGAATACAATCAAAAATTAAGAAGCTTCCCAACAGTTCTTTTCGCCAATATGATGAACTTTAAAGAGGCAGAAACCTTTAAAGAAAGCGAAGAAGCTAAGACAGCTCCAAAGGTTGACTTTGGTAATTCTACAACCAAAGAATAGGCTTGAAATTTCTAAAAGAAAATCAATGATTAGCAATAGTTTGAACATTTACAAAAAAAGGCTCTAAATGAGCCTTTTTTAGCTTGTATAAACACGGATTCTTTCTTGAAAAAGCTGGGCAAATATGCTACAATAAAAAGAACATTCTAAAATATTCAGAATTTAAAGTAAGGAAAAAAATGGCAAATTTATTAAAAACAATCATCGAAAATGATAAAGGGGAACTTCGCCGCTTAGAAAAGATGGCTGATAAAGTCCTCAAATACGAAGATGAAATGGCTGCTTTGACAGACGAGCAGTTGCAAGCTAAGACAGAAGAATTTAAGCAACGTTATCAAAATGGTGAAACGCTTGATCAACTCTTGTACGAAGCCTTTGCGGTTGTACGTGAGGGAGCTAAGCGTGTTCTTGGACTCTTCCCATACAAGGTTCAGGTTATGGGTGGTATCGTTCTTCACCACGGTGACGTTCCAGAAATGCGTACAGGTGAAGGGAAAACCTTGACAGCGACAATGCCGGTATACCTTAATGCCCTTTCAGGAAAAGGTGTCCACGTAGTTACCGTCAACGAATACCTTACAGAACGTGACGCGACTGAAATGGGTGAGTTGTACTCATGGCTTGGTTTGTCAGTAGGGATCAACTTGGCTGCAAAATCTCCAATGGAGAAAAAAGAAGCTTATCTCTGTGATATTACTTACTCAACGAACTCAGAAATTGGTTTCGACTATCTTCGTGACAACATGGTTGTTCGTGCAGAGAACATGGTTCAACGTCCGCTCAACTATGCCTTGGTCGATGAGGTTGACTCTATCTTGATCGACGAAGCTCGTACACCATTGATCGTTTCAGGAGCTAATGCAGTTGAAACAAGTCAACTCTACCACATGGCTGACCATTTTGTGAAGTCTTTGGATAAAGATGACTATATCATTGATATTCAGTCTAAGACAATCGGTTTGTCTGACTCAGGTATTGACAAGGCTGAAAGCTACTTCAAACTAGAAAACCTTTATGATATCGAAAATGTGGCTTTGACTCACTTTATCGACAACGCCCTTCGTGCCAACTACATCATGATTCTTGATATTGACTATGTGGTCAGCGAAGATCAAGAAATCTTGATTGTCGACCAATTTACAGGTCGTACCATGGAAGGTCGTCGTTACTCTGATGGCTTGCACCAAGCGATTGAAGCTAAAGAAGGTGTGCCAATCCAAGATGAAACTAAGACTTCAGCATCGATTACCTACCAAAACCTTTTCCGTATGTATAAAAAATTGGCAGGTATGACAGGTACTGGTAAAACGGAAGAAGAAGAATTCCGCGAAATCTACAACATTCGTGTTATTCCAATTCCTACTAACCGTCCGATCCAACGTATCGACCATTCAGACCTTCTTTACGCTAGTCTCGATGCAAAATTCAAGGCTGTAGTAGAAGATGTTAAGGCGCGTTACCAAAAAGGTCAACCAGTCTTGGTAGGTACTGTTGCCGTTGAAACCAGTGATTTTCTTTCTAAGAAATTGGTTGAAGTAGGCGTGCCTCACGAAGTATTGAATGCTAAAAACCACTATAGAGAAGCACAAATCATCATGAATGCTGGTCAACGTGGTGCGATCACTATCGCAACCAACATGGCCGGTCGTGGTACCGATATTAAGCTTGGTGAAGGGGTTCGTGAACTTGGTGGTCTTTGTGTCATCGGTACAGAACGTCACGAGAGCCGTCGTATCGATAACCAGCTTCGTGGACGTTCAGGTCGTCAAGGTGACCCAGGTGAGTCACAGTTCTACTTGTCACTCGAAGATGATTTGATGAAGCGTTTCGGTTCAGAACGTTTGAAGGGTGTCTTTGAACGTCTTAACATGTCTGACGAAGCCATCGAATCTCGTATGTTGACACGTCAGGTCGAAGCAGCGCAAAAACGTGTTGAAGGAAATAACTACGATACTCGTAAACAAGTCCTCCAATATGATGACGTTATGCGTGAACAACGTGAGATCATCTACGCACAACGCTATGATGTTATCACTGCAGAACGTGACTTGGCTCCTGAAATTCACGCCATGATTCGTCGTACGATTGGACGAATTGTCGATGGGCATGCTCGTTCTAAACAAGATGAAAAACTTGAAGCAATCTTGAACTTTGCCAAGTACAACTTGCTTCCAGAAGATTCGATTTCACTTTCAGACCTAGAAGGTTTGTCAGACCAAGCTATCAAAGATGAACTATACCAACGTGCATTGAAAGTCTACGATAGCCAAGTTGCTAAACTTCGTGATGAAGAAGCTGTGAAAGAATTCCAGAAAGTCTTGATTCTACGTGTTGTAGATAACAAGTGGACTGACCATATCGATGCCCTTGATCAGTTGAGAAATGCAGTTGGTCTTCGTGGTTATGCCCAAAACAACCCTGTCGTAGAATATCAAGCGGAAGGCTTCCGTATGTTTAATGATATGATTGGTTCGATTGAGTTTGATGTGACTCGCTTGATGATGAAAGCACAAATTCATGAACAAGAACGACCACAAACTGAGCATCATATCAGTACGACAGCAACTCGAAATATTGCTGCGCAACAGAAAGATCTTCCAGCTGATTTGGACCTCAGTCAAGTAAAACGTAATGACTTATGCCCATGTGGATCTGGTAAGAAATTTAAAAACTGTCACGGTAAACGACGTTAAGAATGATTAATTTTCAGGCGGATGCCTAGTGAAAAGTGAATTTTCGCTTGGCGTCCGTTTGCTTTATAAGGAGATGGATAATGGTATTTACAGCAAAAAGCCCTAAAATTAATATTGATGAAGTTCGTAGTTTGTCTAAACTAGAAGGACAAGTACTTGCGAACAAACTCCAACGTGATCAAGAGCTTGAAGCAATTATTCGTGGGGAAGACCAACGCATCTTGTTGGTGATTGGTCCTTGCTCGTCTGACAATGAAGAAGCAGTTCTTGAGTATGCCAAGCGTTTGGCAAAATTGCAAGAAGAAGTCAAAGATCGCGTCTTTATGGTCATGCGTGTCTATACTGCTAAACCACGTACTAATGGTGATGGATATAAGGGCTTGATTCACCAACCAAATGCCAAAGAAGCGCCTAGCCTCATCAATGGGATCAAGGCGGTTCGTCATCTGCACTACCGTGTTATTTCTGAAACAGGAATGACAACAGCAGATGAAATGTTGTACCCAGAGAACCTTCCTTTAGTAGATGATTTGATTTCTTATATGGCAGTTGGAGCCCGTTCAGTCGAAGATCAACAACACCGTTTTGTAGCTAGTGGAGCAGATTTTGCGACAGGTTTTAAAAATCCAACCTCAGGAAATCTCAATGTCATGTTTAACGGTATTTATGCAGCTCAAAACAAGCAGAGTTTTCTTTTCCTAGGGAAAGAAGTCGAAACTACTGGAAATCCTCTATCGCATGCTATTCTCCGTGGAGCTCTTAACGAGTACGGGAAAAACATTCCTAACTACTACTACGATAATTTGATGGATACTATTGCTCAGTATGAAAAGATGGTACTTGAGAATCCATTCATCATTATTGATACCAACCATGATAATTCAGGGAAACAGTATATGGAGCAGATTCGTATCGTTCGCCAGACTTTAATTAACCGTGATTGGAATGAAAAGATTAAAAAATATGTTCGTGGTTTCATGATTGAGTCATATCTAGAAGATGGTCGTCAAAATGAACCTGAGGTCTTTGGAAAATCTATCACCGATCCATGTCTAGGATGGGAAAATACGGAAGCTCTTGTTCGCGAAATCTACCAAAGACTAGGAGAATAATATGGCATTTATCGAGAAAGGTCAAGAAATTGATATTGAAGCGATTAAGGCGGAAACACGGCTATCTGCAGAAACCTTGCAGCATAAGGAAAGCCGTGATCAAGAATTAGCAGATATCCTTTCAGGTAAGGATGATCGTATCCTTTTGGTCATTGGGCCTTGTTCGTCTGATAATGAAGAAGCAGTTCTAGAGTATGCCCGTCGTTTAGCAGACTTGCAGAAAAAAGTGGCGGATAAGATTTTCATGGTCATGCGTGTTTACACGGCCAAACCACGTACCAATGGAGATGGCTACAAGGGCTTGGTTCATCAGCCAGATACTTCTAAAGCTCCAAGCTTGATTAATGGTTTGCAGGCTGTTCGTCAGCTCCATTATCGGGTGATTACAGAAACAGGATTGACTACAGCGGATGAAATGCTTTATCCAGCCAATCTCGTCTTGGTTGACGACTTGGTGAGCTATCATGCAGTAGGTGCGCGTTCAGTCGAAGACCAGGAGCACCGTTTTGTAGCTTCGGGAATTGATGCACCAGTGGGAATGAAGAACCCAACATCTGGAAACCTATCTGTGATGTTTAATGCCATCTATGCTGCACAAAACAAACAAACCTTTCTCTTTCATGGTCAAGAAGTTGAAACTTCAGGAAATCCCTTGGCTCACGTCATCCTTCGTGGAGCTATGAATGAATACGGGAAAAATGAACCTAACTTCTACTATGAAACTCTTCTAGATGCTATTGGGCGTTACGAGTCTATGGGACTCGAAAATCCCTTTATCATGATTGATACCAACCATGATAATTCAGGGAAACAGTATATGGAGCAAGTTCGCATTGTTCGCCAAACTCTTCTCAACCGTGCCTGGAATGAAAAGATTAAGAAGACAATTCGAGGCTTCATGATCGAGTCTTACTTAGCAGATGGGCGCCAAAACCAGCCAGAAATCTTTGGACGTTCTATTACAGACCCATGTTTGGGCTGGGAAAACACAGTAGCTTTAGTAGAAGAAATTTATTCTACCTTAACAAAATAAGTGAAAAGGATGGAGTTGGGGGAATCTCAACTCCTTTTGATGAAAATGATAGTTGGACACGGAATCGATATTGAAGAATTAGCTTCTATACAAAATGCAGTTGAAAAAAGAGAAGGTTTTGCCCAGCGTGTCTTGACAGACAAGGAAATGGAGCACTTTGCCAGTCTCAAAGGTCGCAGACAGGTCGAGTATTTGGCTGGTCGTTGGTCAGCTAAAGAGGCTTTCTCAAAGGCTATGGGAACGGGAATTGGGAAGCTAGGCTTTCAGGATTTGGAAGTCTTGAACGATGAGAAGGGAGCTCCCTACTTCAGCAAATCCCCATTTTCAGGAAATGTTTGGTTATCGATTAGCCATACAGAACAGTTTGTGACAGCTAGTGTTATTTTGGAGGAAAATCATGAAAACTAGTCCACATAGACCAACCAAGGCCCTCATTAATCTAGAAGCAATCCGCTACAATATTCAACAAATGGGAGCACACATTCCTAAAGAAACCCTCAAATGGGCGG
>CAKPXD010000068.1 GCA_934201655.1 uncultured Streptococcus sp.
AAAAAACTATACAAGTGTAGGAGGATTTGTAATCCATGGTACTTACACTGAAAATATAGATGGTAAAACCTATCAGGCTAATTCTCGTTTTGAATACTATACTCGTCCTTCGGAAAACAAAAAGTATAAAAAGACGGATGCAGAAGTAGATTATGAACAAAACAAAAAAATTTATCAGGCTTTTCCAGAATTAGCCTATCTAGGGATTGAAATAAGTCCAGGCACCAGTGAGTTTTTAAAAACATTGGACACTTCAATAACAGATCCTAAAATGACTGCTTTGAAGTACGAAGGGATTGATTTTCAATTTAATAGTAAATCTGGCAATATGTATCTTTATGATGAAATTTTAGAGGAAAATCAAAGAAAAGGACAAGCATTACAAGGGATGTATCCTATGGATGCTCAATATCTATTCCAAAAAGATATCTTTATACCAGAATTTCAATTTCGATACTACACTCCAGAAGACAAGAAGGATCAGTTATATGATGCTTATCTTAAAGACCTTGAATCGCAATTGAAAGAGTTTTTTAACAATCAACCCTTACCTAGTGGTCTTTATGCTGTAAAGATTGATCGATATGAAGGGGATAAACTAGTCAATAATAGCGGTGGCTATCATGTTAGGATTGGAAACCGTCAAGTTGTGAAGTTTATCAAAGATTTACAGCAGGAGTCACTGGACTAATGCTTTTCAGATGTATAGAATTTTGGAGAAAGAGGTAATATGTTAGATGTCCCAAGAAGAATACCTTCGACTAAAAAAAGAATATAAAATTCGCTTAGTCTTAGTAATAGTTCTATTCGTATTATTTTCTATCCTAAGTATCTTGCTTATCATAAATCTCAATAGATTTATCCCGCTAGGCGCGACAGCTATGGCTACAGTTGTTCCGTTCAACCATTTCTTACTCGTTCCACTTTGGGAAGAGAAAAAAGTGATTGAAGCAGAGCATCCTGAATGGAAGGAGCTTAGTACAAGTGGAGCTGAGGTTCCTTCGACAGAAGCGAGCAAACGGAACATAGCAGCTATTGGAAGCATTATAGCCTTGTTCTTTTCGTTTGCTTTACTCTATAGGCCTGCTAAGGTATACCAGAAGGTCCCTACTGTCGATGAACTAAAGAACCTTCCCAAGATTGAGAACAAGGGCATTCCTAAACTGGATAATAAAAAAATTCCAAAAATAAAAAGTGAATCAGAAGAGTAATCTGTAATGAAAATACCCCAGGAGTTAGACTTTTTCTCTAACTTCTGGGGTGCTTTTATTATATTCTATTCAGTTTACAAGACCCAAGTACGAATAGCATGGGCTACGCCGGATTCATCATTTGTTTTGGTGATGTATTTGGCGATTTTTTTGAGTTCTGGGTTTCCGTTTTCCATAACAACGGGATTACCAACAACTGCTAGCATGGCACGGTCATTTTCTTCATCACCGATCGCCATAGTTTCATCTTTGCTTAGTCCAAGTTTCTCAGCTAGGTGAGTGATAGCAGATCCCTTGTCTACATCCTTTTTAAGGAGTTCTAGGTAAAATGGAGCAGATTTGTTGATAGAGTAGCGCTCGTAAAATTCTGCTGGAATTTTTTCGATAGCAGCATCGAGAATCTCAGGTTCGTCGATAAACATACATTTGACGATTTCTTTATCAGCCATTTCTTCAGGTGTACGGTAAAAAATTGGCATGCTGACGAGAGTTGACTCGTGTACGGTGTATTTTCCGATATTGCGATTGGCAGTGTAAATGCCGTCCTTAGTAATTGCATGCATATGGACTCCCAGTTTACGGCTGAGAAATTCCATATCCAGATAGTCCTCGTAAGTCAAGGATTCGCTGATAATCTCATGGCCATTAGCAGTTTCTTGAACAAGGGCACCGTTGAAGGTCACAACATAGTCACCTTCATCTCTCAACTGCAAGTCGTCAAGAAGTTTAGCAACACCAGCGATGGGGCGTCCTGTTGCAATGACAACCTTGACTCCAGCTGCTTTGGCATCTTGGATAGCTGCAAAAACTTCTGGAGTAATTTCTTTTTTGCTATTAACCAGGGTACCATCAATATCGATGGCGATTAGTTTTATACTCATAAATTTCCTCTGTTATTTCTTATCTGGAGTAAAATGATCATTCTCAATCAAATGTGAAAATTGTTGAATGATATTCGTGAAAATACTGTTTTGCTTAAGCATTTCTTTAGGGAAGTAGAAGCGGTTGTCACCATGACGGCTTCCTGCAAGAGATTGGACGATAGGTGATAGGCTAGAAAGTTCTGCCAGTTCACCATTCTTTTGGACAATCTCGATTTGAGTTCTTGGATTTTCAGACTCTGGTCGATAAATATCGTAAGGAAGGTCAAAATTCTTATGAATAGCTGTGTAGTAGTTGGGGTCAAAACCAATTTCTTCTACGAAATTTCGCATGATTTCAAGCTGGTCTTGATCTTTCTGAGAAAAAGTAATAGATTTAAAGACCTTACGGTTGATAAAACGTTGGGAAAGGTCGGCTAGAATCTTGTCTGTACTAGTCATCCAGAGTTGGAAATAGGTATTCATAACCCCGTCGTCAAGTGCAAGATAGTCAGATAAGGTTACCTTCTTCTCAAAAAATGGCAGTAGATGTGGGGATGTAAGGGCAAAGAAGTCCTTATTTTCAGGATAGAGCTCCTTAGCACGTTTGAGAAGATTTTGCAGAAGGACTTCCATGGCGCGTGTGGCTGGGTGGAAATAAACCTGCATATACATCTGGTAACGACTGAGTACATAATCTTCGATGGCATGCATCCCATTACGCTGAAAGGCGATGCCATTTTCAACGGGGCGAATGACACGAAGAATACGTGTTAAATCGAACTGGCCATAAAAAGCACCGGTGAAGTAGGAGTCGCGTAGGAGATAGTCCATACGGTCTGCATCAATCTGACTCGAAATGAGCTGAACCACTTGTTTGTTTGGATAAGTGTGATCGATAACGCTGGCTACTTTTTTTGGAAAGTCCGGTGCAACCTGCAAAAGAACCTGATGAATCTCTGTATCAGGGCTTTGGATAATTTCCTGGGTAATTGCCTCATGGTCCGTGTCAAAGAGATTTTCAAAAGTATGAGAGTAGGCACCATGTCCGAGATCATGTAGAAGAGCCGCAGTCATGGTTAGTAGAGACTCGTTAGAATCCCATTCCTCAGGATATTTCTCCTCAAAAATCTCAGTGATTTGACGGGCAATTTCGTAGACACCCAAACAATGAGAAAAACGACTATGCTCTCCGCCGTGGAAAGTATAGCTAGATGTCCCAAGCTGTTTGATGCGACGGAGCCGCTGAAATTCTTTGGTATTGATCAGGTCATAAATGACTTGATTATTAACGTGGATATAGTTGTGAACTGGGTCACGAAATACTTTTTCATTCATAAGACCATTATAGCAAATTCCTTGCCTTTTTGGTAAAATAGTAGGGATAAGTGAGAAGAAAGAGGAATAGTTGTGAATATTAGAATGAGAAATACCATCAAGTTCGATGAACAATTGGAAGTAATCGACCAACTTTATGATGTTGAATTACGGGAAAAGGGCGATTTTTCCTATCTCCTTTTTTACAATGAAGACCAAGAAAAAGTAGTTTTGAAATTTAATGGGGAGGAACTGGTCATGTCACGTTTCTCAAATCCCAAGACCATCATGCGTTTTCTGAAGAATTCTGATAGTTTAGCCTATATTCCGACACCTATGGGACTGCAGGAGTTTATCATCCAAACAAGCTACTACGAAGTTGGTGAAGAGAAGATTGAACTAGCCTACCAACTACAAAACAAAGAAGGAGTTCCATTTGCCAACTACCGTTTAGAAATTACTTGGGGATAAGAAAAAGGTTGGCAATTGCCAACCTTATTTATGATAAATCTTTTTGACTTTTCTTTAGTAATAACGGACGGTAGCGACTTTCTTCGAAATTGCATACCTAAACTTTGAGCCTTATGTCTCAAAGTTTCCGAACACCTGAATGACTTTTCTGGTGTTTTTATTACTGCGAAAAGTCAGGTAAAATACTCGCTTCACTCAATAAATATAGAAAAAAGTTCATAATAAATCCAATATAAAGTTTATAGAATAAAAATTAAATTGCTAAATATCAAATAAGGTTGGCTCAGGCCAACCTTATTTGATATAAAGCTCTTGATTTTTCAGGACGATTTCACGTACACTTGCAAATTTCTTCAGTTTTTTAAGCTCTTCTGGATGTGTCACAAGAGTGATGACATAGCCTTCTTTGCCCATGCGTCCTGTACGTCCAGCACGGTGAGTGTAAGTTTCCGTGTCTCTAGGGACGTCAAAGTTAATCACGCATTCCAAGCTATCAATGTCGATACCACGAGCGAGAAGGTCTGTGGCAAGAAGTAGTGTCAGTTGATTATCTTTGAATTTTTCTAGAATAACTTTTCTAAATTTAACGTTGACATCGCTAGCTAGCGAAACTGCTAAAACATCACGATATTGTAATTTTTCCTCGGCGCTTCCAAGGTCTGACAAGCTATTAAAGAAGACAAGAGCACGGAAATCTTCAACCTGTGCCAGTTTACGAAGCATATCTACTCTGTGACGTTGGTCTACTTGCATGTAGAAGTGTTGAATATTGTCTAACTTTTGGTCTGATAGATCAATGACGCGCGTGTTAGGTGCAATCTTATCTTGGTCAAATTTGGTAGTGGCACTCATGTAAATAAGTTGATGGTCACGAGGTGCGTAGTGGGTAATCTTTTCTACAAAGTGGATTTGAGAATCATCTAGCAACTGGTCGAATTCATCAAGAATGATTGTTTCCACGTTCATCATCTTGATTTTTTTCAATTTGACCAGTTCAAAGATACGACCAGGTGTTCCGATCAGGATTTCTGGTCCTTTTTTAAGTCGTTCAATTTGGCGTTTCTGGCTCGAACCGGATAGAAATAGCTGAGCTGTTAATCCGATGGCCTCACCCCAGGTTTTAGTGACTTCAAAAATTTGTCCAGCAAGCTCAGTATTAGGTGCTAAAATCAATAATTGTTGGGCTTTTTTCTTTTGCAATTTGAGAAGACTAGGTAGGAGATAGGCTAAAGTCTTCCCTGTACCAGTTGGACTGACTCCAAGCAGGTTTTCACCTTCTGTTATAGGTTCAAAAAGTTGAGTTTGAATGGGGGTAAATTCTTGGAAACCAAGTTGGTCAAGGAGTTCAAGCCATTCGGTAGGTAGTTTGGTTTTCATTTTTCTGCCTCAAATCTAATGCCAGCATTCTGGCGCATGGTGTAAAGTAGGTTGTGGACATGTGTCGCATCATCAATCCAAGATTGGTAGAGAGTCAGGTCTGCTTGCTTGATCATGTTTGCAAAAGCAGCAACTTCCTCAGTCATGGTGTGAGGAGCCTGCTGGATAGGAAGTTGAACTTCATTTCCTTGATGGTCTGTAAAAATAGCTGATTGGACATGCTCGATTGAATTAAGTGTCAAGGTTCCATCAGTCGTATAAATCTCACAAGGAAGATTAGAAGTGATATTCTTTCCTGCTTTGATGTGTACTTGATAGTTAGGATAGAAGAGAATGCCGTCTCCATTTAGATCAATGCTATTATCTAGTTTCTGAGCTTGATAGGTTGCATGACTTGGTTTTCCAAATAAGCGAACAGCTGCATAAATCGGATAAATACCAAGATCCATAAGTGCACCACCTGCAAAACGGTCTGAGAAAACATTAGGAGTATCGCCAGCAAGGAGGTTAGGCATTTTAGAAGAGTATTTGGCATAGTTAAAGTCGGCCCCTAAAACATGTTTATCAGCTAAAAAGTTCTTAATTGTAGTGAAAGCATCTTCGTGGTAGTTTCTTGCTGCTTCAAAGATAAAGCATTGATGCTCTTTGGCTGTTTGAACTAAATCCTGCCATTCTTGTGGTTGAGTCACCGCTGGTTTTTCAAGAATAACGTGTTTTCCAGCAGATGAGGCCATCTTTGCCTGACTATAATGCAGGGAATTTGGACTAGCAATATAAACAACATCAAATGAATCATTAAAGAAATCATTTAGCTGATCAAATAGCTTAACGCCCTGATACTGTTCAACAAACTTTTTTGCGGTTTCTATTTTTCTTGAATAAACTGCACCCAGTTGAAATTTCCCGCTAGTATGGGCAGCCTCTAGAAAATGATGGCTGATTGAACTAGTTCCTATGATACCAAGTTTTAGCATAGTTACTCCTTTTCCACAAGTAATGATTGATTTCATTATAACATAGAAAGAGTCAACTCGTTACCTTGAGATAATTCTTTTGCTTTGATACTTCGAAATTTCTAGAAAAAATGGTACAATAGTCACAGTATATTTAGGAGATTAGTATGAGATTATTACCCATGAGAAAAATTTCTCGTCATTCAAAAAGATTGGCGCTTTTTTTGACTTTTTGTGCAGGCTATGTAGATGCCTATACCTTTATTGTAAGAGGGAATACCTTAGTCGCTGGGCAAACGGGGAATGTGGTATTTTTATCAGTCGGAATCGTTCAGAGAAATTTAGCTGATGCTGAAATAAAGATATTGACACTTTTATCTTTCATGTTAGGCGTTTTTTTGCTTACGATTTACAAGGAAAAACTTCGCATTGTTAAAAAACCCATTCTATCACTTGTTCCATTAGCTATTTTATCATTGATAATCGGCTTTGTTCCATTGAGTGTTGATAACATGTTTATTATTCCTCCTCTGGCTTTTTGTATGGGTCTAGTTACAACAGCTTTTGGAGAGGTTTCTGGAATTGCCTATAATAATGCCTTTATGACGGGAAATATCAAACGCACCATGTTGGCTTTTGGCGAATATGTTCGGACCAAGCATACAGCCTTTTTGATGGAAGGATTGATTTTTGTGAGCCTACTTGTTAGTTTCATTCTAGGAGTAGTATTTTCAGCTTACTTAACGATTATCTTCAACGAAAAAACAATTTTAGGTGTCCCTATCATGATGAGTATTTTTTATCTAAGTATGGTTTTATCTTCTTTGCGAAAAAAGTCTAATAAAAGGCTGAATTTTGAGTGAAAATACTTGTCAAAAATTTGGAATCATGCTATACTTGTAGAGTTGACTATGCACAGTCCTGTGCAACCGCACGAACATCGTTGCTTGATTCATCAAGTTTAAGTGGTTCGTCCCACGATGCTAGGCGAGTCTTCACAAAAATTCGGGGAAACCCCAAAAAATCATAGGAGGTGCATAATGAGCACATACGCAATTATCAAAACTGGCGGAAAACAAGTTAAAGTTGAAGTTGGTCAAGCAGTTTACGTTGAAAAATTGAACGTTGAAGCTGGTCAAGAAGTTACTTTTAACGAAGTTGTTCTTGTTGGTGGTGAAAACACTGTTGTCGGAACTCCACTTGTTGCTGGAGCTACTGTAGTTGGAACTGTTGAAAAACAAGGAAAACAAAAGAAAGTTGTTACTTACAAGTACAAACCTAAAAAAGGTAGCCACC
>CAKPXD010000069.1 GCA_934201655.1 uncultured Streptococcus sp.
TGATTGTTTTACGTGCTGCTGGACGAGAACCAATATTAAAGCTTGAGATATTCTTGATTGGACTAGATTCAAAGAAATAATCGTAGAAATGATCATTTCCAAATACTAGTTCACGGTAGATATCATAGCTACGACTGACTACTTGGTCCATGATTGCTTCGTAACGGTTTGAAGTATTGGTGTCACTCTTCTTCTGTGTAATCATACGGTTGATAGCCGCTGATACCAACATTTCCAAGTTATAGTAAGCTGCATCCTTGTTTCCGTATTTATTTCCGATAACTTCACCTTGTTCAGTTAATCGAATACGGTCCTTAATTGATTTAAGTGGTTGAGAAGCAATGGCGTCATAAGTAGGGCCACCACCACGACCAACAGTACCACCACGACCATGGAAGAAGGTTACTTTGACTCCAAATTCATCACCGATAGCTGTTAATTGTTGTTGAGCTTTGTATAGAGTCCAACAAGATGATAGATAACCGCCATCCTTGTTACTATCTGAGTAACCTAGCATGATTTCTTGATAATTATCTTTTGAAGCAATCCACTTCTTAGCAAGTGGTAATGAGAAATACTTTCTCATTGTTTCTTCGGAATGATCCAAGTCCTCAATTGTTTCAAAGAGAGGCACGATTTGAACCCGTGCTTTTTCAGCATCAACAAGACCGACTTCTTTCAGCATAATCGCCAATTCTAACATATCAGACACGCTGGTTGCATGAGAAATAATCGTTTGACGAATGACGTCTTCTCCCAAACGATCTTTTAATTCACGTGCAGTTTGGAAAATGGCTAATTCTTTTTCAAGAAGTTCAGACTTTTCAGCATGAGTAGCTGACAAGATTCGAGGATCTTCTAATAGTTCATGTAAAAGCAACTCGCACTTCTCATCTTCTGAAAGATCGCTATAATGGTCATTAATTCCGGCAGATGCTAACAATTCAGCAACACAGGCTTCATGAACACTTGAGTCTTGGCGCATATCGATAGATGCCAAGAAGAATCCAAAGACTTCAACAGCCTCCAAAAGCTCGGCAAACTCTCCAGTAAGCAAGGCTTCTGCCTTATTTTCAAGCAATGAATCTTTAATGATAGCTAAGTCTTGTTTAAATTCTTCAATTGTTTCGTAGTAAGGAGGACGATCTTCAGCCAATTCTTGAATGGCTCCTGAGAGACGATTACTAATATAGTCAGTAACCACTCCTTGTTGATGTCCTTGAGTTCCAAAGAGTCGTTCAATGTGATGGCGTTCATCTGCTGATGAACCAACAAGAGCCCACTCTTTTAAATTTATAAGAGTTTGAATTAATTTTGATTGAATAAAGTGAAAAGCCCGACGATAAGGTTCTTTCTCGCGGAAAACAGAAGTATCTTGAGATTGAGCTGCCATTTCTTCAACAGCCTTACTTGTCTTAGATAAATTAGTAGAAAGAGAGAAAGTACGGTAGAGACTAGAAATCTTACTGATGTAGTAGTTTAAGATCACTTCACTTTGAATGGTAGCAGAACGCATGAGTGTCTCAGCAGTTACAAATGGATTGCCATCACGGTCTCCACCAATCCACATTCCCATGGTGATAGGTTTTGCATATTTTAGGTCAATTCCCTGCTCTTTTGCAAGACGTTTATACTCTAACATTAAATTTGGTACAGCTTGTAGGAAAGAACTATTGTAATATTCCATCACGTTTGTGATTTCATTCGTTACTTTTAGTTTCTTCTCACGAATCATATCCGTCTGCATGATAATCTCAATGTAGCGACGAAGATCATTATGCCATTTTTCTTTGTTAATAAGCCCCATTCTCACATCACGGTATTTACGCAAGAGAGTATGGATATGATTAGTCAAGTCCAGCATACTCTTACGTTGAACCTGAGTTGGATGGGCTGTTAATACCGGCACCACGTTCAGATGTTCAAGAATTTCAGCCGCATTTTCTTTTTCAGCAACCATTTCAATGGTTGTTGACAATTTACCAAGATAATCTTGATCAATATTGTTTAGATGGTTAATCTCATAAGCTAAGTCTACGTCTTCGGAGATGTTAATCAAAAGTGGTAAAATAGAGAAATATCTGGAGATGTAGACCATTTCATCATTTGAAAGACTTCTCACTACCTTATCTAGTCCTTGATAGTCTAGATTTGATGATAGCTTCTTCAACTGCATAATCTTGTCAAAAGTCTCAGCAGGAAGCATATTTTTCGTGATATCTTCAAGTAAATCTGTCAAGATTTGAACTTCTTCTTGGACTACAGTTTTGTTTCTGTTATTTTCTAGTTTTTGAAGAGACATTTTTTCTCCTTGTCACATTTTCTTAGAGCTGTGCTTCATATTCGCTGTAGAGTTTTGCACGTTTTTCACTAGCATCGATATTTAAGACAAAGGCGATAGCTACTGATAGAACCAGGAGACTATTCCCCCCTTGTGAAAGGAATGGGAAGGTTACACCTGTTGAAGGGATCAATCCTGAAATCCCTCCGATATTAACGAATACCTGAATTAAAATCATTCCACCAATACCGATTGCTACCATAGAGTTGAACGGATCTTTTGCTCGTACTCCCACTAAAATAATACGAAGAATTAGGAAGAATAATAGAGCTAAAATAAGACTGGCACCAACAAATCCAAACTCCTCAATCACAATAGAGAAAACGAAGTCCGTGTGTGCCTCAGGTAGATAGCCACGTTTTTCGATAGAGTTTCCTAATCCTAGCCCAAACCATCCTCCATTTACCATAGCATAGTATGAATTTGCCAACTGATGTCCTGCACCAGCGACGTCATCAAATGGATTAAAGAAAGCACTGAATCGTTTAGCAACGTATCCAAATACTGGAATCTTAGAAACCTTCTCAACACCAATCAATTTAATGGTTGTTAGAGAAACAAAGGATAAACTGGTCAATATTCCAAGGATAGTTGCAAACCACCGATGAGCTATCCCACTAATTGAGTACATCAACAATGCTACTAAAAAAAGAATTGTCGCATTTCCGAGGTCAGGGAAAATAGCCAAACTTCCAATCATGACCAAAAGGACAAATCGCCAATCGTTAAAGGATCTAGGCAACCATTGGTTTTGAGTTAAAACTTGAAAATCATAAATACCAATCTCTTCTTGTTGTTTTGAAAAACGTTGAGCCAAGTACCAAATGATGATAATTTTCAAGTATTCCGCAGGCTGAACAGTTATAGGTCCTACTTTAATCCAACCGTAAGCACCATTGATGGGAATCCCAATCAAACGAGCTAAAGCTAGTAACACTAACTCAGCAAACATAACGATAAATAACAAACGTTCGTTTCGAAGAAAACCAAGTTTCAGCTTATAGATTACTGCAATAAGCAACAAACTAACGATCCAAAACAAGCCCTGATTTCGAACTAATTGAAAGGCGCTCTTACCCTCCTGAATCAAGGATGCACTCGTTGTTGAATATACCACTATCAATCCCAGAACGGATAAGAGAATATAGGGCACTAAAATAGAGTAATTCAACAGGTGCCTTTTACTAATTTTCATACTTCACCATCTACTAAATTTTTAATTTTCTATTAATTCTAGTTTTACAAGATATTATACCATTTTTTAGACTAGAAAAAAACTCTTACCCTATAAAGGTTAGAATTTAAGCTTGAAGAATTCACAAACATTTATTTATATTTTGGGCTTTTAGCTAAGAAAACTCCAAAAAAACTCTACCTTTCAAGAGTAGAAAGATAGAGTTTTCATCTTTAGTTTGAAGATGTTGTTGTAGTTTCAGTTGCTGCTGATGTAGTTGTAGTTGTTGTATCACTTTGGATGTATTGAGTAAAGATATTTTGGAAGGCTTGATCTTTAACCTTGATATTTGCAGCTTGCAATTCTTTACTAATGACACCTTGAACAAAAGTAGCATCATTTTGTTTTTGAGTCAGGATAACTGTCTTCAATTTTTCCTTATAATCATCAATATTAGAAGATTTTTCAGATTTCTTAGTCAATTTTACAATATAGAAGCTACTAGTATATGCTTGTGTTCCTGGAGCTGTAATCACATCAGAGATTCCATCAACATTAAGGGCAAAGGCTGCTTTTTTAACAACGTCTGGCAATTCTGTTGATGCAGAGTCGAAAGTGATTTCTCCACCATTTGCTTTTGTCTTTTCGTCAGTTGAATTATCTTTAGCCAATTGTGCGAAGTCAGCTCCAGATTCTTTAGCTTTAGCAAGAACTTCTTTAGCCTTATCTTCACTATCAAGTTTAATAATTTGCGCAGTTACTTCTGGTGTGTACTCATCGTAAGCTTTTTTGTAGTTTTCATCTGTCAATTCTGCTTCTGCAGCTTTCTTAACAGCGTACTCAACTAATTTACTTGTACGGATTTGAGCTTTACGACTTTCAGCTGTCATACCAGCACGAGAAAGAACGATTTGATAGCTATCGCCATATCTTTTTTGCTCTTCTGCTACCGCTTCATCTACTTCTTTGTCACTTACTTCAGATCCATATTGTTTTTCAAAAACTTTTTGGATTGTCATGTTAAGCAAGATTTGTTGAGCAGTTGGATTATTCTTAACTTCTTCAAAGAATTGATGTTCAGTGATGACATCACCTTTCATACTGATGAGGTCAGCTCCTTGAGAGCTATTTGAACAAGCAGCCAAAGTAGCTACTGATAACAAAGTGATGGCACCAGCCAATAATTTTTTCTTCATGTTTACTCCTTTTTTATACACTAGATAAATGTTTACCTTATCTATTTTACTAAATTGTCTTAAAAATATCTGAAATTAGTCAAAGTCAGGCAGTTCAACCTCTGCTTGATTCTTTCTCAGCATCAATATCCCATCTCCAAGAGGAACTAGACTAGCTGTTAATCCTGGATTGTCTAGAGTTGCCTCAAAGAGCCTTTGCAAACCACGATAGATTGTTCGTTGTCCACGTCGGACTTCCATAATATCCTTGGCGATATCTCCGCCTTGGAAAACATCATCCAAGACAACTACTCCACCAACTTCAAGATGTTTGAGGATTTCTGGTAAAAAGACGATGTATTTAGATTTTGCAGAATCCATAAATACGAAATCATAGGTCCCTGTCAATGTTGACAAGACATCTACCGCATCGCCTTCCAAGAGAGTGATTTGTTGGCGATTATCAAACTTGGCGAAATTCTCCTTGGCAAAACCAATCATTTCAGGATTCCGATCAATGGTTGTAATTTTTGCGTTTGGGGCATGATTTGCCATTAAAAGAGCTGAAAATCCAATCGCCGTTCCAATTTCTAAAATATTCTTTGGTTGAATTGTTTCCATTAGGAAACGGAAATAAGCGACTGTTTCATGAGGAATGATAGGAATATTCTCCTTGCGAGCAAAGTTTTCTAGTTCTTTTAAAGAACCGGTCACTTGCTTTTGTCTGTGGCGCATAAATTCCACAATCTCATCCTTAACAACAGGCCGTCTCATGTTGTGGTTGGCATTTTTACTGTATGACTCAACCATTTTATGCTAATCCTAATTTTTCAACAAGGGCCTCGAACTCATCCAAACGGCGTTCAAAGACTGCAAAGGCATCATTAAGATAGTCTTCTTTTTCCATATCAACACCAGCTTTTCGCATGATATTTAGAGGATAGTCTGACTTCCCAGCCTTGAGGTAATCAATATAACGGTCACGATCATCTTGACTACCGTGAACAATCTTTTCAGCTAAGGCCGAAGCCGCCGCAAAGCCTGTTGAATATTGATACACATAGTAATTATAGTAGAAATGAGGGATACGAGCCCACTCGTACTGAATTTGAGGATTGTCTTCCTTGCTCAAACCATAATATTCTTGGTTCAAGTCAGCATAGAGATTGTTTAAGAACTCGCTTGTCAAGACTTCACCATTTTGATCGGCTTGGTGAATAGCATGTTCAAATTCAGCAAATTGAGTTTGGCGGAACACTGTTCCACGGAAACCATCCAAGAAGTTATTGAGAATAGCAAAGCGTGTTGCGTCATCTTGAACTTCTTGCAATAATTTTTCAGTTAAGATATTTTCATTGGTTGTTGAAGCAATTTCTGCCAAGAAGATTGAGTAATCTCCGTATACATAAGGTTGTGTTTCACGCGTGTAGCTAGAATGCATACTGTGACCTGTCTCATGTACCAGAGTAAAGAGATTATCGAGATTATCTTGCCAGTTAAGAAGCATAAAGGCGTTAGTATCGTAGGAACCACCAGAGTATGCACCTGAACGCTTGCCTTGGTTTTCATAGACATCAATCCAACGTTCGCTAAATGCGCGTTTAACGCGACTCAAGTAATCCTCACCAAGAACAGCCAAAGCTTCTTCTGCCTTCTTCAAGGCTTCCTCATAAGTAAAGCTATATTCTACTGAAGACAATGGTGTATAGACATCGTACATTTTAAGGTCTGGAATACCCAAGATTTTTGAACGAAGTGAGAGATAACGATGCAATAATGGCAAATGCTTACGAACAGTAGATACTAAGTTGTCATAGACACTTTCTGGAACAAAGTTGGCCGCAAGAGCAGCTTCACGCGCACTCTTGTAGTTCCGAACTTTTGCTCGGTAGTTTTGTACTTTTACATTTGTCTGCAGGGTTTTAGCGTAAGTGTGCTGATATTGCTCATAGGTAGAGTATAGTGCTTCATATGCACCACGACGAACTTCACGGTTCTTAGATTCTACTAAGCGCATATAGACGCCATGTGACAATTGTACCTCATTTCCATCTTCATCTTTAACAAATGGAAAGACGATATCTGCATTATCTAAGATAGCGAAAGTTTCACTAGCAGCACCAAAGATTTCACCAGCACCTGCCAACAACTCTTCTTCACGTTGTGAAAGGACATGATCCTTATTTTGCAATAGTTTATCAAAGAAGTGTTTATAAGGCTGGAGTTTTGGTTCTTCTGCTAAAAAGTTTTGATACTGCTCTTCAGTAATTGCCATAAATTCTGGCTCATAGAAAGAGAATACCTGGTCGAGTTGACTATAAAGAGTCATTGCCTTTGCATAGTATTCTTGATATTTAGCAACTCGTGTATCCTGGTCGTTTTTCATATGAGCGTAGACATAGAGTTTTTCAAGACGACGACTCAAATCCAAATAACGCTCTGTAATGTTAAGAAGGCTCTCTGCGCTATCCAAAAGATGTCCCTCAAGTCTAGCTGCTTGTTTTGTATCCTCGGTTAATAGGGCTAATTCTTCTTCCCATTTTTGGTCTGTTTCAAAGATCGTTGATAGATCCCATGTATCTTTTTCATTGATTTCATTTCGTTGTAATACCATAAATTTCCTCCATCCTTTCTATTTTACCATATTTTTCGAGAAATAATGCTGATAAAAGGCAGGTGGATAGAGCTTTTG
>CAKPXD010000070.1 GCA_934201655.1 uncultured Streptococcus sp.
CTATTGACGTTTTGAGTGGTTTGGATACTGTTAAAATCTGTGTGGCTTATGATCTTGATGGTCAACGTATTGATTACTACCCAGCTAGTCTCGAACAATTGAAACGTTGTAAGCCAATCTACGAAGAATTGCCTGGTTGGTCTGAAGATATCACTGGAGTACGTAATTTGGAAGACCTTCCTGAAAATGCACGCAACTATGTTCGCCGTGTTAGCGAATTGGTGGGTGTTCGTATTTCAACATTCTCAGTAGGTCCTGGTCGTGAACAGACAAATATTTTAGAAAGTGTTTGGTCATAGGAGATTTTTAAGATTTGTTTAAGACAGGTTGGATATACTATAGACAGTTACAAGAAGACCTCCTAACTTGTTGTAACAAATTTCCTAAACTTTTCTTTTTCATAATAATCTCCCTATAAAGTCACCGCATTCGGTGGCTTTTTTTGTGTTGAGAAACATGGTATAATGATAGAATTGATAGCTAGGAAGAGAGAAGAGATGAATTACACGCTTGAAGAAAAAGAAGCTTTTATGAGAGAGGCCTTAAAAGAGGCAGAGATTGCTTTAGAGCATGATGAAATCCCGATTGGTTGTGTAATTGTCAAGGACGGAAAAGTCATTGGGAGAGGACACAATGCGCGAGAGGAGTTGCAACGGGCAGTCATGCATGCGGAAATTATGGCCATAGAGAATGCTAATTTGAGCGAAGAGAGTTGGCGTTTGCTCGATTGTACGCTTTTTGTGACCATTGAGCCTTGTGTTATGTGTAGTGGGGCAATTGGTCTCGCACGGATTCCAAACGTGGTCTACGGGGCTAAAAACCAGAAATTTGGCGCCGCTGGGAGCTTATACGATATTTTAACAGATGAGAAGCTTAATCACCGTGTGGACGTTGAAACAGGTGTTTTAGAGAATGAGTGCGCAGAGATTATGCAAGACTTTTTCCGAAATCGACGTAAAAAATAATTTCTCTTTAAAAATAAAGGGGAATGTGGTATAATAACTAGTGGAGCAACAGTTCTGCGTGAAGCGGGTCAGGGGAGGAATCCAGCAGCCCTAAGCGAGTGTGAATTGTGTGCTCTTTTTTCGTGCTTTTTTCGAATAAATAAGATAAAATAGCCTAGAATAAAAGATTAAAAAGAGGAATAATATGAAAATTCGTGGTTTTGAATTAGTTTCTAGTTTTACAGATGAAAATCTGTTGCCTAAACGTGAGACAGCGCATGCAGCTGGCTACGACTTAAAGGTTGCGGTGCGTACGGTTATCGCTCCAGGAGAGATTGTTCTCGTCCCAACGGGTGTTAAGGCTTATATGCAGCCGACTGAAGTGCTCTATCTTTATGACCGTTCATCAAATCCTCGTAAAAAAGGTCTGGTCTTGATCAACTCTGTTGGCGTTATTGATGGAGACTATTATGGTAATCCGGGAAATGAAGGACATATCTTTGCGCAGATGAAGAATATCACAGATCAAGAAGTTGTTCTTGAAGTTGGGGAACGTGTAGTTCAGGCTGTCTTTGCTCCATTTTTGATTGCGGATGGCGATGTGGCAGACGGCGTTCGTACTGGTGGGTTTGGATCAACTGGGCATTAAGATGAAGATTATCTTTGTACGTCATGGAGAGCCAGATTACCGTGAGTTAGAGGAGCGTTCTTATACGGGATTTGGGATAGACTTGGCCCCTTTATCGGTGAAAGGAAGACAACAAGCTCAGGAACTTTGCAAAAATCCTTTGTTTGGCTCAGCTGATATACTGGTGTCTTCTGCAGTGACGCGAGCATTAGAAACGGCTTCTTATGTATCTTGTGCTACTGGGCTTCCTTTGAGAGTGGAGCCATTATTGCATGAATGGCAAGTCTATGAAAGTGGCGTAGAGAATTTTGAAAAAGCTCGCACTCTGTTTCTAGAAAATAATGGATCCTTACCTCCTAATAGTCCTATTCAATATGAGACAGCTGAGGAAATGAGATCTCGGTTTCTAAAATCTATGCGCAAGTATCGAGACTATCAGACAGTCGTTGTTGTCACTCATCGAATGCTCATGCGACAATTTGTACCAGACGAGAAGATTGATTTTTGCCAAGTGATTGAGTGTGAGATAGAGATATAGAAAGAAGAATAATGAATGAGCTATAAGGATTTTCAAGCTTTTACTGCCGAGAATTGTCTAGGGTATAAGAAGATTTATGAGATCAGTATTGGAGGATTTCTTTACCTAGCATTTCTCCCTGATGCCTATCATAAAATTCTTTGCATTTCTTCAGACTACATATCAATCATTGACAGCGAAAATGGGCAAGTAACACCGATAGACGGAGATTATGATGAGATAGAGTTAGTAGCCATGTGTGAGGGTTATGATTCTCCTATTCCTATTGCTGGTCAATATGGTGGAAGTCTCCCTCTGGATAATGGCAAAGACATCAGAGTGACAATGGATAAAGACCAATCTGAAGAGTATCCCATTTTAACTATTTATTGGGGGAGAGATGAGGAAGCTAAAAGTCAAATTTATAAAGGTTATTTACCCTATATTTTTGGATTTAGTCCTGATGGTCGGTATTATGTCCATGCGGATGATGGTGGCCTTACTGTTCTGAAACAAGATAGTTGCTGACGTGAAAAGAATAAGATATTTTATAATGAGAGGATTAGAATTATAGCAAAGAAAAAAGCGACATTTGTATGTCAAAATTGTGAGTACAATTCACCTAAGTATTTAGGACGCTGTCCAAACTGTGGAGCTTGGTCTTCTTTTGTGGAGGAAGTTGAGGTTGCAGAAGTCAAAAATGCGCGTGTGTCCTTGACAGGTGAGAAAACCAAGCCTATGAAATTGGCTGAAGTAACATCTATCAATGTTAATCGAACCAAGACTGAGATGGAGGAATTCAACCGTGTACTCGGTGGGGGTGTGGTACCAGGGAGTCTCGTCCTAATTGGTGGAGATCCAGGTATTGGAAAATCAACCCTTCTCTTACAAGTATCAACCCAGTTGTCTCAAGTAGGAACAGTTCTCTATGTCAGTGGGGAGGAGTCTGCTCAACAGATCAAACTCCGTGCAGAGCGCTTGGGGGATATTGATAGTGAGTTTTATCTCTATGCTGAGACCAATATGCAGAGCGTGAGGGCTGAGGTGGAGCGAATCCAACCAGACTTTCTTATCATCGATTCGATCCAGACCATCATGTCTCCTGAGATTTCAGGGGTGCAAGGATCGGTTTCTCAAGTACGGGAAGTAACTGCAGAGCTCATGCAGCTGGCCAAGACCAATAACATTGCTATCTTTATCGTAGGGCATGTGACCAAGGAAGGAACTTTGGCTGGTCCTCGTATGTTGGAGCATATGGTGGACACGGTTCTTTACTTTGAAGGGGAACGCCACCATACCTTCCGAATTCTGAGAGCAGTCAAAAACCGCTTTGGTTCGACCAATGAGATTGGAATCTTTGAGATGCAATCAGGTGGCTTGATTGAAGTCCTTAATCCTAGTGAAGTGTTTCTGGAAGAACGCTTGGATGGAGCGACTGGTTCGTCCATCGTTGTGACAATGGAAGGAACACGTCCAATTCTTGCGGAAGTGCAGGCATTGGTGACGCCGACCATGTTTGGAAATGCTAAGCGTACGACGACAGGGCTTGATTTCAATCGCGCTAGTCTGATTATGGCTGTTTTGGAAAAACGTGCAGGCCTTCTCTTGCAAAATCAGGATGCCTATCTCAAATCAGCTGGTGGTGTCAAATTAGATGAGCCTGCCATTGACTTGGCAGTTGCAGTTGCTATTGCTTCTAGCTACAAGGACAAGCCAACCAATCCTCAGGAATGTTTTGTAGGAGAGTTGGGCCTGACGGGAGAGATTCGGCGCGTAAATCGTATCGAACAACGGATCAATGAAGCCGCAAAACTCGGCTTTACAAAGATCTATGTACCCAAAAATTCTTTGACTGGCATTAAACCACCTAAGGAAATTCAGGTGATTGGGGTGACGACTATTCAGGAAGTCTTGAAAAAAGTATTCTCCTAATCGTTATGGTCAGTTTTAGGTGACTAATTATTTTATTGCTAACATTTATTAAAAGTAAGGAGGAATTTCTGATGAAATTTTCTATGGATAGTCACATGCAGTTTCCTTTGGTAGAGTTGTCGCTCAATCAGGGAGAAACGGTCTTTATTCAGCGCGGTAGCATGGTCTACCATACACCTAATGTAAGTCTCAATACCCAGCTCAATGCAAGCGGTTCTGGTTTGGGACGTTTTGTCAAAGCTGTAGGGCGTTCAATGGTTTCTGGCGAAAGTACCTTCATTACTCAAGCTATTGCAGAGTCTGACAACGGACATCTTGCTTTAGCACCAGATACTCCTGGTCAAGTGATTGCTCTTGAGCTAGGCGAAAAGCAGTACCGATTGAATGATGGGGCCTTTTTAGCTCTTGATGGTACAGCTTTCTATACAATGGAGCGCCAGTCTATTGGGAAAGCTCTGTTCGGAGGGCAAGGCGGTCTCTTTGTGATGACAACCCAAGGTCAGGGAACTCTTTTGGCCAATGCCTTTGGCTCTATTAAGAAAATTGAGCTTCAAAACCAAGAAATAACGATTGACAATGCCCATGTGGTGGCTTGGAGTCAATCTCTGGACTATGATATCCACTTAGAAAATGGCTTTTGGCAGTCTATCGGTACGGGTGAAGGAGTGGTAAACACCTTCCGAGGTACTGGTGAAGTCTATGTACAAAGTCTCAATCTTCAGAGCTTTGCAGGCTCTCTTAACAAGTATATCCAAAAAGGTTCATAATATTAAAAAACTAGGACAGAAACCCAAGCTAGACGCTGGATGTCTCTGTCCCAGTTTTTTTATATGAAAGTTGACAGCTGACAAGACAAAGAAAAGATGGTAAGATAGGAGATAAATAATTTGGTGTTCAAATTATCTGGCAGACTAGAAAGTGAGTTGTCATGTCCTATTTTGAAAATTTTTTAAAAGCCAATCAAGCTTATGTAGAACTACATGGAGATTTGCATTTATCCATTAAACCCAAGACCAAGGTTGCAATCGTAACTTGTATGGATTCGCGTCTACACGTTGCGCCAGCTCTAGGGTTAGCTCTTGGAGATGCTCATATCTTAAGAAATGCAGGTGGTCGAGTGACGGAGGATATGATTCGCTCGCTTGTGATTTCCCAGCAACAAATGGGAACAAGAGAAATTGTGGTGCTCCATCATACAGACTGCGGTGCTCAAACCTTCAATAACGAGGATTTTCAAGAGCATCTAAAATGTGAATTGGGAGTTGATGTATCTGGGCAGGACTTTTTACCGTTTCAAGACATCGATGAGAGTGTTCGAGAGGATATGAAATTGCTGCGAGAATGCCCCTTAATTCCAGATGATGTTATTATTTCAGGAGCTGTTTACGATGTGGATACAGGTAGTATGAGGGAGATATACTAACTTTCTAATTAAAAGCTTCTGGAGTAGCCTGAAGTAGGATGAGAAGGTTGACAAGTTTTACCTTTGATATTACTAATATAAGATAGTATAAGATAAGAGTATAAAAGTCTACTCTTGTCTTATTTTTTATTGAAAAATCGAGAAAAAAGCGCTACAATGGTAGATGGAAAAATGTTGTGAAAAACACAAGTGATACATAAATACCGGAGGAAATCATGTCTTTTTCTGATTTAAAGCTGTTTGCCCTTTCTTCAAATAGAGAATTGGCAGAGCGTGTGGCGCAAGAGATTGGGATAGAGTTGGGGAAATCGACTGTTCGTCAATTTTCAGACGGAGAAATTCAAGTTAATATAGAAGAATCGATCCGTGGGAAACACGTCTTTATTCTACAATCAACTAGCTCACCAGTAAATGATAATCTACTTGAGATTTTGATTATGGTTGACGCTTTGAAGCGCGCCAGTGCAGAATCTGTCAACGTTGTTATGCCTTATTATGGTTATGCACGTCAGGATAGAAAGGCAAGAGCGCGTGAGCCAATCACTTCAAAACTCGTTGCAAATATGCTTGAAGTAGCTGGAGTTGATCGTTTGTTGACGATTGATTTGCACGCTGCACAGATTCAAGGGTTCTTTGATATTCCGGTGGATCACTTGATGGGTGCTCCATTGATTGCGGATTACTTTGAGCGTCGTGGCATGGTTGGTTCCGACTATGTCGTTGTCAGCCCTGACCACGGTGGGGTGACTCGTGCTCGTAAATTAGCAGAATTTTTGAAAACTCCAATTGCCATTATCGACAAGCGTCGTAGTGTAGACAAGATGAATACTAGTGAAGTTATGAATATCATTGGTAAGGTAGAAGGTAAGACTTGTATCTTGATTGACGATATGATTGATACAGCTGGAACTATTTGTCATGCTGCGGATGCTCTAGCAGAAGCAGGAGCTGTTGAAGTTTACGCAAGTTGTACGCACCCAGTTCTTTCTGGTCCAGCAATGGAGAATATCCAGAAATCAGCCATTAAAAAATTGGTTGTTTTGGATACTATCTATCTTCCAGAAGAACGTTTAATTGATAAGATTGAACAAATTTCTATCGCTCATCTCCTAGGTGATGCTATTGTACGTATCCATGAAAAACGTCCTCTTTCTCCATTATTTAGTATCGAGAAAAAAATCTAAACTTTCACTTGAATAAACGAATTTCCTAGCAGACGTTTCTCTTGCTAGGAAATTTTTTGTAGCCAAAAACTGCAAGCCTTTTCAAAATGTGCTATACTGATGAAAAAGGAGGATTTCTATGACTCAAGAATTTATCAATCCAAGTGATGGAGTGGTCCGTCAGTATCTAGCAACCAGTAAAACTCTAGCTGTAGTAGGCTTATCCGATCGTGAGGAAACAACTAGCAATCGAGTGACTAAAGAAATGCAGGCTCGTGGCTATAAAATTATTCCAGTTAACCCTAAAGCTGCAGGTAGCGAGATTTTGGGAGAAAAGGCTTATGCCAGTCTAGCTGAAATTCCGTTCCCTGTAGATATCGTCAACGTATATCGTCGCAGTGAATTTTTACCTGATGTAGCACGAGACTTTCTCAAGGCGGATGCCAAGATTTTTTGGGCGCAATTAGGCCTTGAAAGCCTGGAAGCAGCAGAAATCTTGCGTGCTGGGGGATGCGATGACATCGTGATGAACCGTTGTATTAAGAGAGAACATACACGTTTAATTCTTGAACAATAAAAAGGTAGCCTTTAGGCTACCTTTTTTCTTAGAAAATACCGATGAGTGTTTGCATGCCAAGACTAGTCAGGATGATAGCGATCCAGCAAAGGGCTCCAAGAAGAATGGATTTTCCACTGGATTTGATCATAGCAATGAGGTTGGTTTTGAGACCAATAGCACTCATAGCCATGATGATGAGGAAT
>CAKPXD010000071.1 GCA_934201655.1 uncultured Streptococcus sp.
AGAGAGGGATTCGAACCCCCGAACCCGAAGGAGCGGATTTACAGTCCGCCGCGTTTAGCCTCTTCGCTATCTCTCCGACAATCAACGAAATCTATTATATCATGAAAATTTGCAAAAAACAAGCATTATTTTGCTAAATTATAGTTCTCAATCAATATTTCCACAGCTTTTTCAAGATTTTTGTAAAAACTATCGACATTTCCATTCTTTATGATTGCAAATTGGTCATCTAGTTCGGCAATTTCACCGATTAATTTTTTACCAATCATTAAAGTATAACCATCGTACTTATCTTTTCCAACTACTACTTTAGCATCTGACAATTGAATCTCAATTTTTTTATCTTTTTTACTCATACCATACCTCTTTTCACTTTATCTATTTTACAAGAAATTCCCTAATCTAGCAAGAAAAAACTCTCTATCATGCTTATCTTGACAGAGAGTTTAAGGAATATTTTTTAATTTGAAAATTGAATTATTAGTGAGTCGCCCCTCCGACCAATTTCAAATCTTTATCTTTATGGTCCACGATAGCACCAATAGCAGCTTCGATGCCTCGGACAATATCTCTTAAGCACATGGATGCAGTATTAGGCTTATTTACCACTTGTTCTGTCATATAGGGAATATGCATAAAACCTGCCCTCATATTGGGAAATTTCTTATCCGCTAAATAGAGAGCCTGATACATCAGATGATTGCAAACAAAGGTTCCAGCTGTATTGGATACTGAAGCTGGTAGCCCTTCCTCTTTTATGGCTTGTACCATTGCTTTGATAGGGAGTGTGCTAAAGTAGGCAGCTTCTCCATCAAGGCGAATGGGAGTGTCAATCGGTTGATTTCCTTGGTTATCTGGAATTCTAGCATCATCTTGATTGATAGCAACTCTTTCAGGAGTTAAACTCGCTCTTCCTCCTGCTTGTCCAATGCAAAGCACAACATCTGGATGGTATCGATTTATTTCTGCTTCTAAAACCTCTGCTGATTTATAAAAGACTGTTGGGATTTCTACCCAATGAAGCTCTGCACCATTGATTTCAGACGGTAATGATTTAACTGCTTCTAGAGCTGGATTGACCTTTTCACCACCAAAAGGATCAAATCCTGTAACTAATATTTTCATTTTATTTCCTTTACTAAAATGCCAAAAAGTACATCAGAAATACATGTATGACAATCATGACAATAGCTACTCCTACTTGTGCTTTGATAACGCCATTTGGATCTTTCATATCCAAAAGGGCTACAGGTAGAGTATTGAAATTGGCAGCCATTGGGGTTAATAGAGTCCCACAACAACCTGCTGTCATAGCAAGAGCACCCGCCACGATTGGATCTGCTCCCAAGGAAAATACAAAGGGAACACCAATTCCAGCAGTAATGACAGTAAAGGCCGCAAAGGCATTCCCCATAATCATTGAAAATAGAACCATTCCCAACACATAAGCCACTACACCCATCAACCGACTCCCCGAAGGCACAAAACCACTTATCAGATGTGACATTAAATCTCCAACTCCAGCTACAGTAAAAATAGCCCCCAAAGCTCCTAAAAGTTGGGGAACAATCCCACTAGTTGAGACTTGCTGAACCATGCGATTGTTTTCTGATAATAAGCTTTTAGGAGAACTCTTAGTAATCAATAAAAGAGAAATGGTTGCTAAAAATGCTGCAAGACTGATAGCAATCTTACTAAACTCTGGGATCATTTTTGCTAATACTAAAGCGATTAAAGCCATCAACATGACTGGAATAAAAATTTTATTCTTCAACCGTTTAGCTTCAATATTTGCCTTGACTTCATCCAGAGACGGTAAGGTTCCGATACGAACCTGTTTAAAGAGCGTTAGTAGGGCTAAGAGCACTACGATAACTCCAATACAGATAGATGGTAGATAGGAACCACCAATAAAACTGATTCCCAATAAAGCCCAAAACCCAGCTGTTCCATATCGAACTGGGTTTGTTTTGTCTTTATAGCTACAGTAGGCCGTGTGAAGAAATTGACAACCAATCACAATATAGGTTAACTCTAATAACTGTCTTGCTAGATTGGTCATTCTTCTTTTCCTTTACTAAGCTTATTCGCTAGCAATTTTCTATCAAATAAGTAATTGTACAGCCCTACCACAAGTAGAGCAACTCCTGCAACAATAAGAGAAGCCGAAGCGATCCCTGCATAATTACTTTCGTAACCTAATTGGTCCAGAGTGCCCCCAACTAAGAGGACACCACCTGCACCAACGAAAGTATTCTGAGCAAAGAAATTTGCAAAATTATCATTTGCTGCTGCACGCGCTTTTAGCGCTTCGCTCTCCTGCTCCGTTAATTTTCTACCTAATTGTGACTCTGCCGCTGCTTGTCCCATGGGTTGAACCAGAGGCCTCACAAACTGCGGCTGTCCTCCTAGACGAATGGCAAAGAACCCGTCGAGTTCCCGAAAAAAGAAATAAATAGTATAAAAACTTCCTACGGTCAGCCCTTTAATCTTTTGAATCAAGTCAATTGAACGTTGCTTGAGTCCAAAAGTTTCAGATAAACCAACCAAGGGCAAGGTTACCATAAAAATTGTAAGAACTCGTTGATTGCTAAATTCTCTTCCTAAAATTTCCAAGAACTCAACAAGAGAAACTCCAGAAACTAGAGCTGTAACTAAACTAGCTAAGACTACCGTTGCGATGGTATCTAATTTATAGATAAAACCAATCACAATGATAACTATCCCTATTAGTTTAATCCATTCCATATAGGCCCCTTTATTCCAAAAATACTAGTCTGTTTTATTTGACATGACTTTCTAGCTCTTTTTGGTATTTACTGTTTGATTCCAATTTTTCTTTTTGCCATTTTTCAAGAGCTGCTTGATATTCTTTAGCAGTTACAATTTCTTTTTGCAATTTCATTCCCTTGAAGATATATGGATCACCCTTAATACCTACTTGTGAGTATGGTTTAGAGAATGGAACGACGTTGCTGACAACTGGTGAGCCACCTGATGAAGCTGTTGGCATCAAGAGAGAACTATCAGTGAGCCATGCTTGAGCCTTAGCATATTTTTCATATCTCTTGTCCAAATCGTTTGTCTCAGAAACTGCATCATCCAAGAGTTTCTTGTATTCATCCAGACCAAGTTGAGCTACTACTTCCTTGTCTTTACCTTTCGTAATACCAAGGTGTTTCATAGCAGAACCAGTCTTAGGATCCATGATATTAAGATAACTTGCTGGGTCTTGGTAGCTTGGAGCCCATCCAGTACTGTTCAAGTCATAGTCTTTTTGTGCTGGAACACGCGCTTGCGATGTAATGCTTTCCTTTTCGTTATCGGTCATCTGAAGGACATCGATCACGACATTTTCAGAACCAAGAGTTGACTCGATTGATTGTTTGAAGGAATTGCTTTGTTGAACAGCAATGGTATCTGTCTGTTCAACTGGGACATCCAAGTGAATTGGGAAGGTTACACCTTTTGCTTCCAATTCTTTCTTAGCTTTCTCAAATGAAGCCTTAGCTTTGTCAGGATTGTAGATAGTATCTTTTCCGTCTACAAGCTCAACGCCTTTCCATTGGTCTCCATAGTTGACCAATTCTGCTTGAGCGATATCACCAAAGTTTTTACCGCCAGACTGTACAAAGTTATCTGGAACTAGACTGTTACGAATAATCTTGTCCGCACCATCTTCACCATTGAGCTGTGCAGCATATGAATGACGGTTGAAGGCAAAGTTGATGGCTTGACGGAAGTCCTTGTTCAACATCGCTTCTTTTGTAGAAGTTTTCTGTTCTTCACTTGTTTTCGCAGTCTTATTGTAAGATTGACGGTTTACGTTAAAGGTAAAGTAATAACTAGTTGAATCCTGTGGACTGTATGTGATTTTATCTCCGTATTGTTCCAATGTAGAAGCAAAGTTTGAGCTACTTGGGAAGATACGAGCAGTTGTATAAACACCTGAAGAGAAGCTACGGATTAATGATTCTTGGTCTGAACCATCATAGTAGGTCAATTTTACTTTCTCAATTTTAACCTTCTCTTTATCCCAATAATTTGGGTTCTTTTCGTATTCGATTAAAGATTTTGAAGTCAATGTCTTCAGGATATACGGACCGTTATAAAGAATTCCAGATGGACTTACTGCTCCGTAGTTCTTACCTGAAGCTTTGAGGAATTCCTCGTTTACCGGCAACATGGTTGCTGAAGTCACTTTCGAATTCCAGAAACTTTCAGGTGCATTAAGAGTATACTGGACTGTGTAGTCATCCAATGCCTTAACCCCAACTGTAGAGAAGTCATTAGTCTCACCAGTCATATATTCATTCAAGCCCTTAATGGAGTTTTGAATAAGAGTGACACCGTCTGATTTACCATCTGCTACGTGTTTTAGTCCTGTAACAAAGTCATGCGCTGTTACTTCAGCGTATTCTTCACCCTCTGAGGTATACCATTTAACCCCTTTACGAAGTTTGTAAGTATAAGTCAAACCGTCTTGTGAGACACTCCAATCCTCAGCTAGTGAAGGAATCAAATTCCCATATTCATCGTTTTCCAACAAACCATCAACGACGTTACCAATAATATCCGTTGTTGAAGTACGAGTTGCGATACTGTAGTCCAAAGATGATGGGTCTACTCCATAGACATAAGAGAAGGTTGTAGGTGCATCTGCTTCCTTATCAGCTTTACCACAAGCCACAAGAAGAACTGCTGTACTCAGGACCACTCCTGCTGTTAACATCCACTTTTTCGTTTTCATAAAGATCTCCTTTAATAATGTTTAATCTACTTTTACAATCCAGCCTTCTGGTGCTTCAATGTCACCAAATTGGATACCTGTCAATTCATCGTATAGTTTACGAGTCACTGGACCAACCTCTGTTTCACTGTAGAAAACATGGAAATCATCACCGTGTTGGATTCCCCCAATAGGTGAGATTACTGCTGCTGTTCCACAGGCACCTGCTTCTACAAATCGATCCAGACTATCAATTGGTACATCTCCCTCAACAGGCTTCAAGCCCAATCGATGCTCTGCCAAGTAAAGTAATGAGTACTTGGTAATAGATGGCAAGATTGATGGACTCAATGGCGTTACAAACTCATTATCAGCTGTAATCCCAAAGAAGTTTGCTGAACCTACCTCTTCAATCTTGGTGTGAGTTGATGGGTCTAGATAAATAACATCTGAGAAATGACGGGATTTAGCCACTTTTCCTGGCAAAAGACTAGCGGCATAGTTCCCACCGACCTTGGCAGCTCCTGTTCCATTTGGTGCAGCACGGTCATACTCTTCTTGAATCAAGAAGTTTGTTGGAACCAATCCACCCTTAAAGTAATTTCCAACTGGCATAGCAAAGATTGTAAAAATATACTCCTCTGCTGGTTTTACCCCGATGATATCTCCGACACCAATCAAGAGCGGACGAAGATAAAGGGTTCCACCAGTTCCGTAAGGTGGTACGTATTCTTCATTAGCACGAACAACTGCTTTACAAGCCTCTACAAACATTTCTGTTGGAACTTGTGGCATCAAGAGACGATCACAGGTACGTTGCAGACGTTTAGCATTTTCATCTGGACGGAAGAGTTGAATACTACCATCCTTTGTACGATAGGCTTTCAATCCTTCAAACGCTTGCTGTCCATAGTGAAGGCTTGGAGATGATTCTGAAATATGCAAGGTTGCATCTTCTGTTAATTCTCCCTGATTCCATTGTCCATTTTGAAAATGAGCAATGTAACGATAAGGTAATTTCATATAGGCAAAACCGAGATTTTCCCAATCAATTGCAACTGTCATATTTTTCTCCTTTATTCTAATCAAAACTATGTGTTCTATTCTACACTATTCTCCTAAAAATTCAAGTATTATTTGTAATTTTCTGAAAATTTTACTTATAAAAAATCAGTCACTAGGACTGATTTTCTTATTAATTATCTTTTTCTTCTTTAAAGACTTCTTTGAGGTAGGCATCGAAAACTTCCTCGTCTGAAATAGTATCTGAGATAAAGCTTCCATTACTTGTGCGCTCTGATAGATTCAAATCTTGTAGGATTGATTCGTAAATCGTTCCATTATTTGATTGAACAACCATAGTTTGTTCGCCATCTTCTACTTCTGTACTGAAGAGATCTCCGATAAATCCTTGTTCTGAGACAGCACCGGCCAAGAAGACGCGATGTGGTTTACTCTTCAATTCTCTCAGAACTTGAAGACCACGCTTAGCACGACTGGTTGCTGGAATTTCCTCTGTTGATACACGTTTCAAGCTTCCACGTTGCGTTAACAGATAGAAGGATGAAGTATTGCAGATAAAGGCGGCTTGAAGCTCATCATCTGCTTTCAGATTCATAGCTTTAACACCTGCAGCCTTGGCTCCAACAACTGGAACCTCTTCGATATTAAAGCGAAGGGCATATCCATTTTTACTAATCAACAAAACATCATCCAATTTAATCGGAGCTACTGCTACAATCAGGTCACTATCGTCTTTCAACTTAGCATATTTGACAGACTTAGAACGATAGGTTCTCCATGGAGAAAATTCTTTGCGTTCTACACGTTTGATTTGTCCAAGGCGTGTCGCTGCAAAGTAGGTCGTCGCATCATCAAACTGATCCACAACTTCTACGTATAGCACTTCTTCATTGGTTTCAAAGTTGGTAATCATTTGGCTCAAGTGCTCCCCGATATCCTTCCAACGAATATCTGATAATTCATGTACAGGACGGTAGATAACATTTCCTAGTGTTGTAAAGATTAAGAGATGTTGAGTTGTCTTAACAGATTGGATAAATAGCAATCGGTCATCATCCCGTTTACCAATTTCCTCTAACGTTGAAGCTGAGAAGGAACGAGGGCTAGTACGCTTGATATAGCCAGCCTTCGTCACGCTGACATAGGTATCTTCCTCTGCGATAAGGCTAGCTGTATCAATCTCGATTACTTTTGCGGTATCTTCTAAAGAACTCAAACGAGGTGTCGCAAACTGTCTCTTGACATCACGAAGTTCTTTTTTCATGAGATTATACATAGTTCGTTCGTCACCGATGATAGCCGTCAGCATAGCAATTTTTTCGCGAAGTTCTGCTTCTTCTTCTTGCAAGACAACTACGTCTGTATTGGTCAAACGGTATAGTTGCAAGGTAACAATAGCTTCAGCCTGCTCTTCAGTAAAATCATAACTGACCTTGAGGTTCTCCTTGGCATCAGCCTTGTTCTCAGAAGCACGTATAAGAGCAATGACTTCATCTAAAATAGAGATGACACGAATCAAACCTTCCACGATATGGAGACGTTTTTCAGCCTTTTCCTTGTCAAAGCGAGAACGTGCCAAGATTACTTCACGACGGTGGGCAA
>CAKPXD010000072.1 GCA_934201655.1 uncultured Streptococcus sp.
GATCTACGAAAAGAAATACCTCTTAGAAGCGATTTAAAGCCAACTGGACGGATTAAAAAGGAAAGACTTCAAGCAGTGCCTTATATCTTCTTGGAGGTTTTTTTAGACACCTATAATGACTATATGACTTATCTGGAAGGTAAGAAATATGAGAGGGACTATGGGCCACTCAATCTTAATAAACAAGGCAAGGCGTTAACCTATGACGTGTACTACCAACGATTCCGTAAAATCATTCGTGAAGAGATGATTTCTCTTTATCTCAATGCTGACGATGAAGAGGTTGTTTTCTTTGGCAGGCTTTTACAAGAGCACAATATCTCTCCGCATATCTTTAGACATTGGTACACGACACAGTTAGTCTTATCAGGAGTTTCTGAAATCAGTGAGCTCATGTCAGCAAGAGGTGACAAATCGCCTGAGAGTGCATGGGTTTACCTGCAAAACAAGGGAGAGATTGCAAAACAATATGGACAAGTCAATGACGGGGTTTTTGACTATATGAACTGGCAAGCAAGTGAAATGTATGGTAAATAGATAAGGAGTAGCAATGGCTTATTTGGTGAAGGATATTCTGGAGAAGAGTTTAGCAGAACTAAAAGCTGATACATCTGAGAACAGAGAAGTCATCAGTCAGTTTTTACTTGATAACGCTTGGTTTGGTATTAAGGTAGATATGACAAACCTCAGCATATCAGAATCAGATGCCCATTTATTGACTGACAAGATAAAGGCTTTCCTATCTGGTCCAGTGGGTTTAACGGGTCTACAGCCTATTTTTAAACAGAAGTTCCCAATGACATTTGAGCTGTTTCAAGATTTCTCAAAAGAGCAAAAGTTGTCCAGAAGTAGTAGATTCTACCTTCAAGATTTTCTTGCTTATGATTTAACCAAGGATTTGTTTCTTTACAGTGATAGTGAAATAGAACGGCTGGTTCAAGAGGCAACAGAAGTGCTCAGTAAATCCTATGGTGAAGAGTTAAACGACTTTATCAGATGGATGATGGCTAAAGGCATTACTCATTATCGTAAGAGCTTTGAAATGACGGCCAGATACACCTTAGAGGATAAAAATGGGGCATATGAGTTAGATGACTATCTAGAACTCATGTATTACCTCTTCAACGATGCCTATATTGAAAAGCAGGATATGCTCTATCATGCAGCTTCTTCAAAAAACTATGCCGATACTTGGCTATACTTAGCCCTTCATTTCATTTGTGCCTTGCGAACAACAGACCTTGAACGTCTTGGCCATCCAGAACTGCCTAGAGAGCCCAAAGGGGTGCTAGAAGCCGTTCAGAATGGGACATGGAGTAGTAGTGAGGCAAGACGAACCCTTCTTAGTATCACCACACGTTTAACCTATCTCAATGTTAGACCTAATAAAACAAAACGATCTTCCAATGTTAGTCAGCTAAAATTCCATGTTCCTGAGAGTTGTCAGGTCCTCATCGGAACCTTATTGGCTATCTGTGAATCTCATTATCAATTAGGGGAGAATACAGATAGCGAAGAGCCTCTTATCCGTAAAATCAATGATTACGAACGGATTTGTAAGTACATGGGTGATGAGATTGGTTCTCTCTTCCTTGAGCGGGACTTCAGTAGTCGATCAGCCAATAAGTCTTACTTACAAGCTGTTGCCATGTTGGCAGATGATGTTCTAGAGGAAAAATCGGAATTGAATATAAAAGGCTATTTCTTAGCAGCTTTAGCTAGAAGTCATAAAGGCACTTACAATGAATTTGCCCAAACTACAACTGCTTATTTGAAGGATGCTCAACTTGGTCAATTACAGCCTGAGATGGTTGCAAAAGAACTCTTTGAACGTGGTGTTTTATCTATGATTCCATCCATGCTGTTAACGATAGTAACCAGAGGTAAGTATAAGGAGTTAAGCCCTAGCCAGCAAACTCAAATGATTCAACAACTAGATCTAACACCTAGCGAGATTGAAAAGACGCTGGAGTTGAGTATTAGAGCAGATTCCAAGTCTCAAAAAGCCCTCCAAACAGTTGTGAAAGAGGATATGAACCCTGACCAACTACTTACAGTTTGCCATCGTATTGGTAATGGTGAAGCTTTTTCTAAACAGGGAGAAAGTATGTGTCTCTTGTCCGCCCTGGGCAAGTTTTGTCCCTATGACGACAGAATGCACTGTGTAGGCTGTCAGTATGAGCTCCAGACCAAATCCACCCTGTTACTTCTTGTTGGTGAGTTTAACCGATTGAATAAAAAATATGTCAAAGTGCAAAGCGACCTAGAAAAAGGTAAAATTCGAGCGATTATAGAAAAACAGCTCAAACCTTGCTTGACTGAAATGCTACAAGCACTAGCTGAACAATATGGAGAGAATGTGCTAAACGACTATGAAGAGATTATAAAGGAGTTAATTAAATGATGAGTGATCCAGCTAAGTTATTTCGAACCGTGACAGACTTTACCATTTTCGATAACAATCTGATTGATCATGCCAGAGAGGTTTTTGATGATTACATAGAGAAGGGGATTATCCTCAGTTACGACTTTGATCATCACAAATGGGAGACTACTAATGAATATGCTAATGTTACCTTTTTATTCAACGTCAATACCTTTCAATACAAACGGTTCTATCAGCCTCTCTTTGGTATAGATTATGAAGGATTTATCGCTTATCTTAAAAGCTTTATTGTGCTGTCCATGGATCAACATGTACTGGGCTCTTTACAAGCTTTTTTACGAGATATAAAGCGTATGATCAAGGAGACGAAGCGGGATATTCTTTTAGACATTGAAGTCATTAAAATCAGCTCTCCTAGTCTTTGTATTGATTTTCTAGCCAGTCTTCCCTATCCAGATGATAGTGAAGTGAGCCAGCTTCTTGAGCAGCTAGATAATGCGATGACTATTGTCTACCAAAACAAGCCCAAGCAACAACGACAATTGGCTCAGTTCCAGTCCTATTTTGCATTCAATGATATATTAGCGGATTATTGGGGTCAAGCCTTATCTCAAGAACAAAGGCTCTTTTACTTCCCACTCTATCTTTGGTGGCAAATTACAGCTGTGATTCCACTAAGACCCAGAGAATTTTTGCTAACTCAAAGGGATTGCTTGTCTGAAAAAGATGGTAAGTATTTTCTCACACTTAGACGTAATAACTTAAAGGGAAAAGAGAAATCGGTATCTCACAAGATTTCCGAGGATTATTATAAGACCACTTATGAGATTCCTAAAAGTTTGGCTATGGACATACAAGATTATCTAAACTTAACAAATAGTCAATCAGCAACAAAGCTCAACACACTCTTTGTCACTGATTCTCACTACAAACGGTGGGAACGTAGGACTGGGGTAAACAATCGTTTCTTGACCTATACCAACCTTAATACCATCCTCAAGTATTTCTACAATGAGATAATTACTGAACAATATGGTTATCAAGTTTACTATCTAAACTCCCCTACAAAGCTAGAGGATAATGAAATTAACTTTATTCATATTGGTGACACTAGGCACATTGCTATGATTAACTTAATTGCAGAAGGAGCTAGTCCAGTGACAGCAATGTTATTGGCAGGACATGACAATGTGGCGACTTCATCCCATTATTTCTCAAATCTTAGTCAATTCATTGAATGTAGTAGTTATCAAGTTTATCGAAAACTTACCAGTTCTCAGACCAACTATGCTGTAAGTAAAGCTCAACGGCAATACACCATTGGAAAGGATTATGTCACCTTAGACAACAAAGGTCGATGTTATTCTCCATGTTACGCTAAAGGTGACTTTTCAGATTGCCTCAAAGTGATCAGCTCACATGCAGAGCTTGGAGCTTGTACCAGTTGCCCGTTTTACCGTAAGGCTGGAAAAGACTATTTCACCATGGACAAAAGTTATAAAAGGGCCATTGACGAGGAGGCACTGAGTGTTGATGAAGCAATAAAACGAGTTCGAGAAGGTAAAGGTCATGTGGAGGATATTGGAGAGGCTTTGCTAAAGCTAAAATCAGTTAGTCACTCGTATCAAGAGTATTTAAAAGCAAAACAGCTATCGTTAGAGGAAGAATCAAATGGCTAGAAGAAAACATATAGAAGACGTTGAAATCATAGAGCACTTTGAAAAATATTTGCAAGAAGAATGTTCGAATAATGTATCTCTTTTTAAAATACCTAGATTCGGCGACTATCTTAGAAAGAATGGCTTTCCAAGTGTTGCAGACACAACCTTAAGACGAAATACTAGCTTTAGAGAGGTGCTTGCCGAAAGAAAAGCTAAATACGACGAGGAGGAAGAGTATCGAACTGTCATCACTTATAAGACTATTGATGTTGATAGTTTCATGGCGACAAATCGGACACCTAATGCTATCCGCACTGGTTTATCTGAATTGAATCTATACTACAAGAAGGTTGCAGAAGCTGCTCTTGAGTTTAAAAATGAAAATGTGAAACTCCAAGATGAGAATGAAGAACTGAAGGAGCAAATTCAACAATTGCTCCAGAAGGAAACAAGTCGAAAAGCTTTAGAAACGGAAAATATAAAGCTACGTGCTCTAATTAAATCAAGTGTATATCCTGAAATTGCAAATGAATTATTGAAAGAAGAGGGAATACTTCAATCTGAGCAACAAGTGATTACAGATGAGTTTATGGTGAATAATATTCTCACTGCTGATTCAGAAATTAACTTTCATTCTGATACTACTAACAGTAAAGATGATAAAGGCGACATAAGAAAACCTAAAAAGGTAGTAGCAATCAAAGATTTACTGGATAGTAAAACCAATTACTAAGGAGGTTTTAATGATAGATGTGATAAAAGATTGCCCTTTACTTTTGATGTATTGGGACTTCAAATTAAATCATCTTGATATTGAAACGACAAAAATCAATCGACGAGCATGTGCTCATTGGATTTGTCCTGATTGTTCTTACAGTTGGGAAGCAAAGGTTTATGATGTGTACAGAAGTAGCTTGAACAGCAAGGCATTTTGCCCTTGCTGTCAGCTAGGAAAATTATTGGTCAAAGAAAAGAATAGCATTCCTGCCGTCTTTCCTGATTTCGAAAACTATATCAATTTTCACCATGAAAACAAGGATACCATCCTAGAAGAGCTTTGGAATGAAAAGTTTAATTCAAAGCGTGTTTTCCACTTAAAATGTCCTACTTGTCAGGTTAGTTGGCGTGACACAGTAATGAATCTTCGATTATTTCAATCAGAGGACAAAGAGCTCTTTCATTTGGATTGTAATGAATGGGGTTATCACTATTATTATCATGAGGTATATCCAAACCTTGCTAAGATTTATAGTGATGATAGCAACCAAATTTCGTTTGCCCAGTTACAACTTCATCACAACGTCACCCTACCTGTTCAATGGAAATGTGACCACTGCAATAGTCAATTCGAGTTATCCATTGATCAACTATTTAATCGTATCAAGCGAAATGGCTATTATTGTACGAACTGTCAGGCCTCATTTGATATGCCACTGGATGGCAATGTCGATTATGAGCCATTATCCTTTTTAACACCATCTTACTTAGACGAATGGTCAGCTAATAACAATATAGCCGTAGAACAAGTAGATAACTTGTCAAATATAGAAGCCCTATGGACCTGCTCAGTATGCCATGGAGAGTATGCGTGTTTAGTTCGAGAAAAGAATCAGGAGAGTTGCCCATTTTGTTCAAATAGACAGTTGTTAAGTGGCTTTAACACACTTGATAAAACTCATGCCTATCTTGATAAATTCTGGTCTTCTGACAATGATGGTAGCTTGACTGATTACTGGCAATATTCTACCGAGCCACTAACTTGGCTATGCCCTTGTTGCCAAATTGTTTTTCAGTGCAGTCCCCAAGAGATGGTTCTTCGCACTAATTTCGAAAATCAAGTCTTTCAAACATGTCCCAACTTATGCGATTGGAATACTGAAGTGTTCCAAAATCAAATCTTTTATAGCGAACCTGAGTTGGTTAAAGAGTGGAGCGATAAAAACGATGTTCCAATCTATCTAGCTCAAACGACAATCGAGACCAAGAAATATTGGTGGCATTGCTCAACCTGCCAAGGAGATTATCAGTGCTCTATTCCTATTCGAAGAGCCTCAGCTAACCCATGTCCTTATTGCAACAAGGAGACCCCCCTCAAGGGCTATAACACACTTTTAGATGCTTACCCTGAATTAGTAAGTATTTGGAGTCCTAAAAATCAGGAGCAAACAGATTCTATAGTTCCCAATGAAGTTGAAAAACGGACTTTTATGTGGCATTGCAATAGCTGTAATTTAGACTTTAAAGAAAGAATGAATACCGTGCTAAAACGTTATTTAACCTCGGAAACCAAAAGTCTAAAAGATATTTGTCCCTATTGCACACATCTGCTCCCAAACCCCAAAACAGAATCAATAGACGTAGTAAAACCACTCCTTATTGAAGAATGGCAGTCGGATATCTATGGGAGCATTTCAGCAGTCTTTCCATCCTCTACAGCAAAAGTTAATTGGAAGTGTAGAAGGTGTCAGGGGGAATTTGAAGCTAGAATCTGTGAACGTGAAGAAAACGATAATTGCTGTCCTTACTGTTTTGGACGAAAAGTACTACCAGGATATAATTCATTTGATGTTACGCAGCCAATCTTAGTTCAGGAATGGGATTACTTAAATAATATTCTATTAGCAAACCCTAGTGAAGTCAGTGAAAAGAGTCGGATCAATGTGTGGTGGACCTGCAAGAATAATGGTGAACATAGGTACAAGATGTCCTTATATAATAGAGTTTTATTTGAGAAACGTCACAAAGAACCATGTTTAATTTGCAAGGGACGGAGAAGAAAAAGGCAACATTTTGTGCCTTTCAAGAAGATTTTGGGAGACCAAGTTGCTAAAATGTAGCTTGGTTTTTTTTAGTTTAGGTCAATTTCAACGAACCCAGCAGCTACATAAAAATACTTTGAATTCTCAAAAAATTAATTTTAAAAAGTACATTTTGGGGGTTATCGACAATTGAAAAAATTTTTAGTTTTCACTTAAATAAAGTACATTTTCGCATGAATTGAGGGTGGTTGAAATTTCCAGTTTTCACGTGAATAAAGTGCATTTTGGACCAATTTTTGTTCGAAAAAAATTTTTAGTTATCCATGAAAACAGTCCTATATAAACCCTATAACATCTTTCCGAAAAACTATAATTTTCTTGAAAAATATATCTGGCTATGCTA
>CAKPXD010000073.1 GCA_934201655.1 uncultured Streptococcus sp.
AGCTGATGAAATCAGCGTAGTAGAGCCCACTCAACCACTGCGTCTTGCTCGACAATCCAAAGATAATTGAGAGGCTAGGACTTTTGTCCCAGCCTCATCACAATTCTTTTCATTCAATCAGTAGATTCACTTCAGAGAACTTAATCCTCACCGTTGTTCCTTGCCCAAGTTCGGATTCTATTTGAATCTGATGTCCTAATTCTTGGCTGATTTTCTGGGTTAGATAGAGCCCAAGTCCAGATGACTGCTGGGTCATTCGACCATTATATCCTGAAAATCCACGTTCAAAGACTCGCAATCGATCACTGTTTTTGATACCAATTCCGGTATCTTTGATGCAAAGGTCTGAACCATCCATGTAGATTTCAACCCCACCTTCATTTGTGTACTTGAGGCTATTTGACAGGATTTGTTCAATGACTACCAACAGCCATTTTTTATCTGTCACAATCCTTCTGTCCAAGTCATGCAGATTAATACTTAGATCTTTCTGGATAAAGAAAATGGCATATTTGCGAATGACTTCCTTGACCAGATCTTCTATATTTTCTTTCTTCAAAACCAAATCATCATGGAAGCTTTCTAAGCGTAGATATTGAAGTACGAGATTGGTATATGAATCAATCTTAAAAATTTCCTGCTCCAACTGTTGCTTCAGTTGACGTTCTGCCACCTCACTTACAAGGAGTTTACTGGCTGCAATTGGTGTTTTTATCTGATGAACCCAGAGTGTATAGTAGTCCACCAAATCATTATAGCGGTTTTCAGCATCTGATTTCTTTTGATAGAGTTCAGATTCACTTTTCTCCAATTTTTCAGTTAGAAGGACTTCCATTGGTGACTTAGCTTTTCTTTCCCCATAGAGCAATTCCTTACGATAACGTTGCAATTCTATCAAGAAATCAAATACCAAAAACAAAAATGTCAAAAATGTAGATAGAAAGAAGAAATAGTTAAAGTAGGGCCCTTGCTTATCAAACAAGATTTCAAAGAGAAAAAGCAAACCTGTAAGCGATAGAATAAAAGCAAAAAAACGGCTACGCGAACGGATATAAGCTAGAAAAAAACTTTTAATATCAAGCATGTTTTAATCCATACCCTATCCCTTTCTTAGTTTCGATAAAACCAATCAAACCTTCTTCCTCCAGTTTTTTGCGCAAGCGAGCGACATTAACAGATAAGGTATTGTCGTCGATAAAAAAGTCACTGTTCCATAGTTCTCGCATCAAGTCGTCACGCGCTACGATATTTCCAGCATGCTCAAATAAAACTCGCAAAATTTGAAATTCATTCTTTGTTAGGCTGATAGCTTTGCCATTGACATGCACATCCATAGACTTGGTATTGAGAATAACTCCAGCATACTCTAGGAGACTTTCATCCCTTCCAAATTCATAGGAACGACGCAATAATCCTTGTACCTTGGCTAAAAGGACCTGCTGATCAAAAGGCTTGGTCACAAAATCGTCAGCTCCCATATTAATAGCCATCACGATGTCCATAGCCTGGTCTCTTGAAGACAGAAACATAATAGGAACTTTGGAAATCTTGCGAATCTCCTGACACCAATGATAACCATTAAAGAGAGGCAATCCAATATCCATCAGGACCAGATGAGGCTCAGACTGAACAAATAGCGTCAGAACTTCCATGAAGTCTTCTACCATGACTACTTCAAAACCCCATTCGGAAAGCATTTTCCCAACTTGCTGACGGATTACTGGATCATCTTCTACTAGTAAAATCTTGTGCATCTGCTCCTCCTTTTTTTATATTATAGCAAAATTCTTCTCACTACTAGCGAAATTGATGCAAATCTGATATGATAAAAGTTAAGAAAGGAATTCTCATGGCCAATATTTTTGACTATCTAACTGATGTTCAATACGATTCTTTTTATGATCTTCCCTTAAATGAACTGGATGTACTTGCTTTGACAGAGCTGACTTATCTTCCTTTTGATAACCTATTGGACCAGCCAGTCAATCGTTTAAGCGATGTCGCAACACGTGTTCCGCGAGAAAGCACCATGCTGACCAATAAAGAACGTCTGCAACTTTTAGACCAGCTTGCCCAACACAAACGTTTTAGAAATTGCAAACTATCCAACTTTATTAACGAGATTGACACTGAGCAACAGAAACAGTTCGCTGCTATGACCTATCGTCTGAACCTAGATACTTATCTAATTGTCTTTCGTGGCACAGACGACAGTATTATTGGCTGGAAGGAAGATTTCCATTTGACCTATATGAAGGAAATCCCTGCCCAAAAGCATGCTCTTGAATACTTGGAAGATTTCTTTAAACAATATCCAAAACAAAAAGTACTTCTTGCTGGGCATTCTAAGGGTGGGAATCTAGCCGTCTTTGCTGCTAGTCAAATCCAACCTGAATTGCAGGAAAAGATATCAGCAGTTTATACCTACGATGCTCCTGGTTTACAGGCTCATCTGACAGAAACGACTGGTTATCAAGATGTTATCCCTAAATTTCACCGTTATGTCCCACAAGGTTCTGTCATCGGCATGATGCTAGAAGCTCCTGATACTCCTACCGTCGTCAAATCTACGGCTCTCGGTGGAATCGCTCAACACAATACTTTCAGCTGGCTAACTGAGGGACAGCACTTTGTCCAACTAGAGGAAATTAGTAGCGAAAGTCTGCAAATTAAAGACGCTCTTAAAGAATGGGTGGACAGTGTGCCCGATGAAGAACTCGAACTCTACTTTGATCTCTTTTTCGGAACCATCCTAGAATCTGGAATCACTTCCATCAACGATTTATCTTCTAGAAATGCTATTGAACATATTCGACAACTTGTTTCTCAAGCCCAGACACTGGAGCCCGAGCAAGTCGAAATCTTAAAAAATCTGACACAACTCCTACTGGATGCACGCTTCCAAGCCTGGAAAAATCATTTTTAATGTCTAAAAAAGTCCCTTCCTTTATAGAGGGACTTTCTTGTTGATTCCTTATTTTATTCTTCTGTGTTATACTAGAAACTGTAAATCTATGAAAGAGGAAATCCTATGAAAATCCATAAAACTGTGAATCCTGTCGCCTATGAAAATACTTATTATCTTGAAGGGGAGCAACACCTGATTGTAGTCGATCCTGGTAGCAATTGGGAGGCCATTCGCAAGACTATCGAAACCATCAACAAACCGGTCTGTGCCATTCTTCTGACCCACACTCACTACGACCATATTATGAGTCTTGACTTGGTCAGAGATACTTATGGAAATCCTCCAGTCTATGTGGCAGAAAGTGAAGCTTCTTGGCTCTATACTCCTGTTGACAACCTTTCAGGACTCCCTCGACACGATGATATGGCGGATGTCATCTGCAAACCAGCTGAACACACTTATGTCTTTCATGAAGAATACCAGATTGAGGAATTCCGCTTCACAGCCTTACCAACGCCAGGTCACTCTATCGGTGGAGTTTCATTGGTTTTCCCAGATGGACACTTGGTCTTAACGGGAGATGCCCTTTTCCGAGAAACCATTGGTCGGACAGACTTGCCAACTGGTAGTATGGAACAACTTCTTCATAGTGTCCAAACCCAGCTCTTCACCCTTCCAAACTACGATGTCTATCCAGGACATGGTCCGGCTACGACCATCGCTCACGAAAAAACTTTCAATCCATTTTTCTAAAACATAAAAACCAAGGACAATCATCCTTGGTTTTTGTATTACCAAATAATCACACGGTCTTCTGGTGCACGCCACATTCCGTCGCCTTCTTTGACATCATAGGTTGTAAAGAAGTCATCGAAGTTTGGCACTTGGACGTTAACACGGAGTTTAGCTGGCGCGTGTACGTCAACGCTAGCCATGAGTTTCATCAACTCTGGGCGGCCTTTCATACGCCAGATACGAGCAAAGTTATGGAAGAACTCTTCAGCTGAGAAATCTGGCTCTCTCTTAGCAGCTTCTAGCGCTGCAGCGATTCCTCCAAGGTCGGCAACGTTTTCGGATACAGTTAATTTCCCATTGATTTTTGCACCGTAAGATTCTTGGCCATCAAACTGTTCGATAACCTTCTGTGTTTTTTCTTTAAAGGCTGCGTAGTCGCTCTCAGTCCACCAATCCTTGAGACTTCCATTTTCATCAAAGGAAGCTCCATTAGTATCAAAGGCGTGAGAAATTTCATGGGCGATAACTGCACCAATACCACCATAGTTGGCAGAAGATGACTGATGCAAGTCATAGAATGGTGCCTGTAAGATAGCAGCTGGGAAGACAATCAAGTTCTTTTGTGGATTGTAGTAGGCATTAACCATGTGAGCTGGCATTCCCCACTCCTTGTAGTCAACCGGCTGATTCCACTTGCTCCAACTGTGCTTGATTTCCACACGCGCAAATGCTAGGGCATTCTCAAAGAGGCTAGCAGATTCATCCACAATCTTGTCCTTATAGCGAGCTGGCAGTTCTTCTGGATAACCGATATAAGGCTTGATGACATTGAGTTTGACGATGGCTTTTTCTCGAGTTTCAGGAGTCAGCCAGTCATTTTTAGCCAAACGTTCCTTATAAACGTCAATCATGGTCGCCACTTTTTTCTCTACGTCCGCCTTGGCTTCTGGAGAGAATTTTTCGTGGGCATACCAAAGGCCGAGGGCTTGTTTGAATGGTCCTTGAGCTAAGTGGTAAGCAGCCTTGCGCTTGTCTTGAGCCTCTGGAACTCCTGAAAGAGCTCGTCCGTAGGCACCCGACAAGATACGAATCTCATCTGTCAAATAGCTCGTTGAAAGATTAACCACACTCAAGATCAAGCTTGCCTTGAGCAAAGGCCAAGCTTCCTCACTATAGAATTGCTCTGCTGCTTGCCAGAAACGTTCTTCATCTACGATAACCTTATCTGGAGTTTGCCCAATCACAGCCTGGAAGAAGTCATCGAGAGGTAGGGCAGGGGCAAACTTTTTGAAATCTTCATAAGAATACGGATGGTAAAGTTTGGCATATTCTGAACTCTCTTCGTTTGAAAGTACGACAGCTGCGATGCGGCGGTCCAATTCCAATCGTTTCTCTAGCAAATCTTCGATTTCTTCATCTGAGAAGTTATAGGCTTTGAGGAGATTAGAAGTACTTTCTTTCCAAAGGTTCAATAATTCCTCACGCTGAGGATGGTCTTCCGCATAGTAGGTTGTATCAGGCAAGATAGTTCCTGGAGCACTAGCCCAGAGAACATTGGTTCTAGCATCCATAAAGTCTGGTGATACTCCAAATGGAAGGAAGTTTGGTTTACCAGCTAATTCAAATGCTGCTAGTTTACTTGCGAAGTCCGCAAAACTTTCCAAATCTTGGTATTCCTTAAGCAAAGGAAGGACTGGCTCAATTCCATCTGCTTCTCGCTTATCGAAATCTCTCACCATACTATGGTACTTAACAAAGTTTGCTAAGATGGCATCTTCTGGCACATCTTCTCCTGCCAACCACTTGTCTGTCGTCGTTAGCATCAACTCTTCAATTTCTTCGTCAAGGTCGATAAAACCACCTGTTCTCGATTTATCTGCTGGAATTACAGCAGTCTTTTCCCACTCACCATTTATGGCATCATAAAAATCATCTTGATAACGTGTCATCTTGTTCTCGCTTTCCTAATTTCACTTATTCTTAGCTTAGCAAAAATCCCTGGGGAATGCAATTAAAAATGCCATCTCCTCCTACTTGATTTCATCATTAATATTTTAAATTTTTACCAAAATTAACTTGACTTAAAAATAAAATTAAGGTATATTAAAACCCAGGAGGAATACAACTGTATGATACGTATCGAAAACCTCAGTGTCTCCTACAAAGAAACGTTGGCACTAAAGGATATTTCACTAGTGCTCCAAGGACCAACGATTACCGGGATTATTGGTCCAAACGGCGCTGGAAAATCAACCTTATTAAAAAGTATGCTGGGCATTATCCCACATGAAGGACATGCTTTTATCGACGATAAAGAAATGAACAAATCTCTTAAGAAAGTTGCCTATGTCGAGCAAAAAATTCATATCGACTACAACTTTCCTATCAAGGTAAAAGAATGTGTCTCTCTGGGACTCTATCCATCCATTCCACTCTTTCACACTTTAAAAGCAAACCACTGGCAAAAGGTGGCTGAAGCACTAGAAATTGTTGGACTTTCTGACTACGCAGATCGTCAGATTAGTCAACTCTCTGGTGGCCAATTCCAGCGTGTCTTGATTGCCCGTTGTCTAGTTCAAGATGCTGATTATATTCTCTTAGACGAGCCCTTTGTGGGGATTGACTCTGTCAGTGAAGAGATTATCATGAACACGCTGAGAGATTTGAAAAAATCTGGCAAGACAGTCCTTATCGTCCACCATGACCTCGGCAAGGTTCCCCATTATTTTGACCAGGTACTCCTTCTTAATAAGGAGCTAATAGCCTTAGGTCCAACAAAGGAGACCTTCACCCAAGCCAATCTCAAACAAGCTTATGGTGACCGACTATTTTTCAATGGAGGTGACCTATGATTGCAGAATTTATAGATGGATTGCAGAATTTCCACTTTCTCCAAAATGCCTTGATTACAGCTGTTGTGATTGGTATTGTTGCTGGAGCGGTCGGATGCTTTATCATTCTCCGTGGGATGTCTCTTATGGGGGATGCTATCTCGCACGCTGTCTTACCTGGTGTAGCTCTTTCTTTTATTTTAGGAATTGACTTCTTTATTGGAGCTATCATCTTTGGACTGCTTGCCTCTGTCATCATCACCTACATCAAGGGGAACTCTATTATCAAGAGTGACACTGCCATTGGAATTACCTTTTCATCTTTCTTGGCTCTAGGTATCATCTTGATTAGCGTGGCTAAAAGCTCGACTGACCTCTTCCATATTCTCTTTGGGAATATCTTGGCCGTGCAAGACATAGACATGTATATTACTATCGGCATGGGAGCACTCATTCTCTTGATCATAGGGATTTTCTTCAAGCAACTCTTGATTACGTCCTTTGATGAACTCCTAGCCAAGGCTATGGGTATGCCTGTTAATTTCTACCACTATCTACTCATGGTACTCTTGACTTTGGTGTCAGTGACTGCCATGCAAAGTGTCGGAACTATCCTTATTGTAGCCATGCTGATTACCCCAGCTGCGACAGCTTATCTCTACGC
>CAKPXD010000074.1 GCA_934201655.1 uncultured Streptococcus sp.
CCTCAGGCTTTTCCAAATGTCCCAATGGGAACATGGTTTTTTGAAGTTGTTCTTGCGAAAGTTGACTGAGGAAATAGGTCTGGTCCTTGCCATTGTCCACGCCACGAAGCATATGAACGATGCCATCCTCATCACGCGCCACACGGGCATAGTGCCCAGTCGCTACATAGTCTGCTCCCAAGGTCATAGCATAGTCCAAAAAGGCCTTAAACTTGATTTCCTTGTTACACATAACGTCTGGATTTGGCGTGCGTCCTGCACGGTATTCCGCTAGGAAGTACTCAAAAACGCGGTCCCAGTACTCTTTTTCAAAGTTGACAGAGTAGTAAGGGATGCCAAGTTGGTCTGCTACCGCAGCCACATCCTTGTAATCTTCGGTCGCTGTACAGACGCCGTTTTCATCTGTGTCGTCCCAGTTCTTCATGAAGATACCGATTACATCGTAGCCCTGCTCCTTGAGCAAAAGAGCCGTCACCGACGAATCAACACCACCACTCATCCCCACGACAACACGTGTTTTAGAGTTATCACTCATGGTAGTTCTCCCATCTATTCGTTTATTCACGATTGAAGGTCGTGTTTGCTATCACGATTGAAGGTCGTTTGAGCAGTTTTCATTATAACATGCTTAGATAGAGAAGACAAGGAAGATGCTGACAAACCTAGCCACCTCTTTTATAAATACATGAAGATAGGATACAAAAGAAATTAATTCATCCCTAAACCTCTATTCTCTTTAAAAACTTATTTTTAAAATCAATTAAAAATGATATACTTTAATAAGGAGGAATGCGCACATAATTCCATATATACACCATCATCCATGTGCGTAGAACTAATGTGAACAACTACAAAGATATTCTAAAATCAAAAAATACTATTTTTATTATTACACTTATTGCAGGTATTGGACTTTTGACAGGCTTAGTCCTCCATCAAGAAAAAATCCAAGCAGAGAGAGGGAACGTTGCTCTCATCAAACAACAAAAAAATCAACAAGATGTCGAACAAGTAAAAAACGCCATTAAAGACTTCAATATTGATTCTGAAACCATTATAGAAGATTGGAAAAAAATTCAAGAATTAAAACCAACTACTGATGAAGGCAAAAAGACATTAGCAGACTTTCTCGCTTCTACTGCCGATAAAGTTACAAATCATTATAGTGAAAAAGCTTTGAAATTAGATATAAAGGATTCTGATAGCCAGTTTCAAGATAAACAAACACTTGAGACAGCCATCACTTCCTTGCAAAAAATAATAGACATCATTAAAAATATTAATTCTGCCAGCGACCAAGTTGCTCTTGAAGAAAAGATAAAACCAATTCAAGAACTAATCTCTAAATTCCAAAAACAAGTTGAAGTCTTGACCAAAAAAGAAGAAGAAAAAACTACCCAAACAGAAACGACTACTAGAGATGCCGGAATAGAAGCCAGCCGTTCAGAAGATAGTAGCTATATTCAAAGCTATCCAGAAACAAATGGAAGCATATCTAATTCCCAAGCACCTGCAGCTGAGCAGTCTTCATCTGGTAGTACTAGTAGTGGAGGAGATAATAGCGCTAATACAGGAGGTCAAACTGCTGATTCTTCAGGTTCTCAATCAGAGTCTAATAGCGTTACAACCAGTTCGTCTAACTAATAATCTAGATGGCGAAATCCCATAAACTTGTAAGCCCTCAACACCAATGTTTATAATGATCTCTCATCAAATGCGAACACACAAAAAGAGCCTTAAATGGCTCTTTTTTAGGGCTCTATGATATTTGTAGTAGGTAAATTCCCTATAGATATTATGGGGCCAATTATTGATAAAAACTTTAGTCATCTTCGTCTCTATAAAAATATTTCCCTTGATAATATCAAAATTAATGCCCATATCGTACTAAGAGCTATAATAATAGAATTTATTGGATTTATTTCAGTATGTCCAATCACTAGTCCAATTATTGGATTAGTAGACATGCTTAGATATAATAAAAATGGCAAAATATGATGTTGCTGCTGAATCTCTCAACTCTTTATCTTTACAATGGTGATAAGTTACTTTGCAAACAGCTTTGCTACACTCTCTTGGAGGAAGCAAAAATAAGCAGACAGTATGACACACTTGCGTTTTCCTATATTCGTATAGGCATTTGTACTAATGATGCTCAGTTGATACAAAATGGACTCTCCTTAGCTAAGCTAGTAGAAGATGAACACTTACTAACAGAACTAGAGCGAGAAGTTGATATCTTTGTAAACAAAAAAGAAAGTCATTGAGACTTCCTTTTCTATATCTTCTTAATACCAACCGTTGTTAAGCCAGAAGTTCTTAGCAGCTGTCCATGAACCGTAACGTCCTGCAACATAAGCGTCTGCTACACGTTCTTGGTTTTCAGCTGAGTAGTCGCCGTTCAAGTAAGAATCTGTCAATTGGTAACGTCCGATGTAACGTCCGTTTGTCGCTGTGTAGCTACCACCTGATTCTTTTTGAGCGATCCATTCTTTCGCTTCTGCTTCAGATCCACTTACAGTTGCAGCTGGAGCTGAGTAGCTTTCTGCTGCTGCAGGTGCTGAAGCTGGAGCTTCGTAAGTTTCTTCATATGTAGTTTCTTCTACAACAGTTTCAGCAACTGCTGGAGTTTCTTCAACTTCTGCTACAGGAGCTTCTGTTGTTGTAGTTTCAGCAACTGGAGCAGCCCCATCAATAACCAATACTTGGTCAATAAAGATAAGGTCAACATTTTTAATGTTGTTCAATTTAGCTAATTTTTCAACTGTTGTGTTGTATGTCTCAGCAATTTCTGAAAGAGTATCTCCAGGTTTAACTGTATAAGTTTTTGTTTCTTGTGCAAAAGTAAATGATGGTGCAAGGAAAGCAAGTACAACTGCAAATCCTGCAAGTTTAGTCTTAATGTTTAATTTCATTTAAAAAAGTTCTCCTTCTTTCTTATACTACCATGATACCTTTCTAATGTTACTATTTGTTAACGAATTTGTGTAGAAATGTTACAAAACTGTGATTTATTTACTTAAAAAAGCCACTTTTTGTTACAAAACCCTTGTTATTAAAGCTTTTTTAATCTTTTTATATATTTCAGAATGTAAATAAGCACTTACATCTAAACTTTGCTATAATAGAAGTAAGAATCTTTTTAAGGGGAAACAGATGCAATCACTTCGTTTTCAATCTGTCTTTGATATCATTGGACCAGTCATGATTGGGCCATCTAGTAGTCACACGGCAGGAGCTGTTCGTATCGGTAAAATCGTTTCATCTATCTTTGATGATACTCCAACGGAGGTTGAATTCCAGCTTTTTAACTCTTTTGCAAAAACCTATCGTGGACACGGGACAGACCTTGCCCTTGTAGCTGGTATTTTGGGAATGGATACGGATGATCCTGAAATTCCAAATAGTTTAGAAATTGCCCACAAGCGTGGCATTAAAATCGTGTGGACCATCCAAAAGGACAGTAATGCTCCCCACCCAAATACTACGAAAATCACTGTTAAGAACGATCGTAAGACTATCAGCGTAACAGGGATTTCAATCGGCGGTGGAAATATCCAGGTTACCGAACTCAATGGTTTTGCCGTATCTCTCAACATGAACACCCCTACCATCATCATCGTTCATCAAGATGTTCCAGGTATGATTGCTCATGTGACTGAGGCTCTTTCTCGCTTTGGCATCAATATCGCTCAAATGAATGTAACTCGAGAAAAGGCTGGCGAGAAAGCAATCATGATTATTGAAGTTGATAGTCGTAACTGTGAAGAATCTATCGAAGAGATTCGGAAAATTCCTCATTTGCACAATGTCAATTTCTTTCAATAGGAGAAAATATGTTTTACTCTATCAAAGAATTAGTCGAACAAGCCGAACTTGACTTCCAAGGAAATGTTGCTGAGCTCATGATTACTACTGAGTATGAGCTAACTGGTCGTGAGCGTGAGGAAGTTCTCCTCCTCATGGAACGCAATCTTGAAGTCATGAAAGCTTCCGTTGAGCTTGGTCTCAGCGAAAAAAAATCTCGTAGTGGTTTAACTGGTGGAGACGCAGCTAAGCTCGACCACTACATCAAAAAAGGAAAGACCTTATCAGACTTCACTGTCTTGTCTGCCGCCCGTAACGCCATTGCCGTTAATGAGCACAATGCCAAGATGGGCCTTGTGTGTGCGACACCAACCGCAGGTAGCGCAGGTTGTCTTCCTGCAGTTCTCACATCTGCTATTCAAAAGTTAGATTTAACGCATGAACAACAACTAGATTTTCTCTTTGCTGCTGGTGCTTTTGGGCTCGTCATTGCTAATAACGCTTCTATCTCAGGAGCTGAAGGAGGCTGTCAAGCCGAAGTTGGATCTGCCTCTGCCATGAGCGCTGCTGCCCTAACTCTAGCTGCAGGTGGAACTCCTTACCAAGCTAGCCAGGCTATTGCCTTCGTTATCAAAAACATGCTCGGTCTTATCTGCGATCCCGTTGCAGGTTTGGTTGAAGTCCCATGTGTTAAGCGTAATGCCATGGGAGCAAGCTTCGCCTTCATCGCAGCCGATATGGCTTTAGCCGGTATCGAATCAAAAATCCCAGTTGACGAAGTCATTGATGCCATGTACCAAGTAGGCTCTAGCCTCCCAACTGCCTTTCGTGAAACTGCCGAAGGTGGTCTCGCAGCCACACCGACAGGCCGTCGCCTTCAAAAAGAAATCTTCGGCGAATAATTTCAAGATTACTAGGAGAATCAATGTCATCCTTATCAGCCATCTTTTTCGACTTAGATGGAACCCTTGTGGACAGCTCTATCGGTATTCACAATGGCTTCACCTATACTTTTGAACAACTTGGAGTCCCTAGTCCAGACGCAAAAACCATCCGTGGTTTTATGGGACCACCATTGGAAACTAGTTTCGCTAGTTGCTTACCAACTGAGCAGATTGAGCTAGCTATCCAGCTTTATCGTTCCTACTATAAGGAAAAAGGAGTTTACGAAGCCCAGCTCTTCCCACAAATCAAGGAACTACTCACTGAACTAGCTCAACAATATCCTCTCTATATCACGACAACAAAAAATACTCCGACAGCAGTCCATATGACAGCTAATTTTGAAATCGATCATTTCTTTGACGGCATCTATGGTTCAAGTCCTCAAGCAGTGCATAAGGCAGATGTCATTCGTCAAGCTTTGACAACTCATAACTTGGACCCACAAAAAGTGATCCTTATCGGAGATACTAAGTTTGATATGATTGGCGCCCAAGAAACTGGCATTAAAAAACTAGCGGTTACTTGGGGATTTGGTGACGAAAAAGAACTCATGACCTATCGACCTGACTGGGTCGCTCATCAACCAGCAGACATTTTACGTCAACTATAATTGAAATCCTAAACAAAAAATACTCCAATTAAATTGGAGTGTTTTTTAATTTGTTCTTGCTTTGATCTGTCATTTATTAGCTAGGTACTTCCTTGGTTGGCATTGCCAGCAGAACTAAAAGAATAAATCCTCCCATTGGAGCGAAAGCGAGAAAAATGAAGGCCCAGTGAAAGCCTGCGTCACGTAAACGACGAACTCTTAGAGCGATACTCGGTATGAATATCACTAGATAAAAAATGATATAAAAACTCAGAATTCCCACACTTGCGATAGGGTCTGCTACTTCTTCTTCAGTGAAGACAGCCTGAAAATAGGTAATATAAAGAGGAATGGACAAAATAGTATTCATTATCCAAACCCACCAAAAATCCGGACGCGTTGAACGGCCTGTGAAATCTAAAAACCCTTTAAAGAAATTTTTATAAGCTTCAATCATAAGATACTCCTAATTATATGTTAAACAGGCATGAGAACTACCAGATAAGATTCAACCGTAAAACCGAAACCTTTTAGTTCTTATCTGATTCTTCGAACGGTGTGTCTTCGATGACTTCTTCGACTTTGACTGTCTGAGGTTCACTATAGTTGACCACTTCAGTCTCTTTTGTTGGCATAGCGAATAGGATCAACAGAGCAATCCCTCCCATTGGAGCGAAGCGAAGGAAGATAAAGGCCCAGTGGAAACCAGCGTCACGCAAACGACGAACTGACAAAGCTAAAGTCGGCACTAAAATTGCTAGGTAGAAAACTGCATAAATAATGGCAACTAAACCAAAAACCATGAAAGTAGCTTCGCTAGCTGAATCGCTCACTGAATACATCACGGTACTAAGAAATACAGTGTAGAAATAGATAATCCAGAAAGGAATAGAAAGGATGAGGTTCCCTAACCAAACCCACCAGAAATCTGGACGCGTTGAACGCCCAGTAAACTCTGCATAATTCTTAAAAAAATTCTTATATGCATCAATCATATGATACTCCCAACTTTTATTTTATCAGTAGATACTAAACTGTACAGTTATAGAACACTCCCAAATCTAGTAAAAGACCTGGGAGTGTTAGCAAATTATTCGACAAGACTGAAAATTCTTCGTCCTTGTAGCATTCTTCAGATAGTTAATCTTATAGTGTTTCCTTTGTTGGCATAGCTAGAAGTACCAAAAGAGCGATACTTCCAACAAATGGAACAAATGCAACGAAGATGAGTGCCCAATGGAAACCAGCGTCACGTAGACGACGAACTGTCAATGCAAGTCCAGGCAATAAAACCGCTAGCCCAAAAATGATATAAATAAATACGAAAAGACCCAAAGTCATAATAGTAGCTTCGCTATCTGGATTTGCCATTGCAGCACCGTATACCATGTAGAAAGGAATAGAAAGGATAATGTTTGCCAACCAAATCCACCAGTAATCTGCGCGTGTTGAACGTCCTGAAAAATCCACATAACCTTTAAAGAAATTTTTAATTGCGTTAATCATAAGTTACTCCTATTTTCTTTTATGACTATATTTTATCATAAGTGTTGAAACCTGACAAGTCAGCGCATGGTTCACAAGAGCTTGCTCTAGACGTATAAAAAAGATACTATCCGCTCTTTCTCATAAACAGAAGTTGCAGATAATATCTTATCTATTTTTAGTCAGCATGTGTTGTTTTATTAGCAAAAGCTATGATTGCTCTCTTCAATTCAGAACCTTGCAAGGTACGGAACTCTTCAATCTTCTGATTGATCA
>CAKPXD010000075.1 GCA_934201655.1 uncultured Streptococcus sp.
CTAGTACGACCAATAAGCTTCTGCCCTTTTTACCCATGCCTCTGATTCAAATTTTGTTAGGGATTGGAATTGGACTTTGTTTACCCAACAACCAATATCATTTAGATACTGAGTTATTCTTAGCTTTAGTCATTGGCCCACTACTCTTTCGCGAGGCTCAAGAAGCAGACATTACTTCTATCCTAAAACACTGGCGGATTGTCCTCTATTTGATTTTTCCAGTTATCTTTATCTCAGCTCTGAGCATGGGGGGAGTCGCCCATTTCCTTTGGGCTAGCCTTCCATTGGCCGCCTGCGTAGCTGTTGGTGCCGCTTTAGGTCCTACTGACTTAGTCGCCTTCGCATCCCTTTCTCAACGCTTTTCCTTCCCAAAGCGGGTCTCTAATATCCTAAAAGGGGAAGGTCTTCTGAATGATGCTTCTGGACTAGTAGCCTTTCGAATGGCTCTCATCGCTTGGACAACAGGAACATTCTCCCTTACCCAAGCCGGAACTTCATTAGTCATTTCCATCGTTGGAGGTTTTGCAGTCGGCTTTATAACAGCCCTAATCAATCGCTTCCTTCATACCTTTCTACTCAGTGTCCGAGCAACAGATATCGCAAGTGAGCTCTTATTGGAACTTAGTTTACCTCTCTTGACTTTTTTCATAGCCGAAGAAATTTATGTTTCAGGCATTATCGCCGTTGTTGTTGCTGGGATTCTGAAAGCCAGTCGTTTCAAGAAAATAAATCTCCTGGAAGCGCAAGTTGATACAGTTACTGAGACTGTTTGGCAGACTGTAACCTTTATGCTCAATGGTTCAGTTTTTGTCATTCTTGGGATGGAACTGGAAATGATCGCGGAACCAATTCTTAAGAGTGCTTTCTACAACAAAGTTCTTCTCTTACTCAGTGTTTTTCTCTTGACCTTCCTGCTTTTTGCTATCCGCTTTGTCATGATCTATGGATTTTACGCATTTCGGATTAAGAAGCTTCATAAAAGTTTAGACAAATATGTCAAAGATATGCTACTCCTTACCTTTTCTGGTGTGAAGGGAACTGTATCCATTGCCACTATCCTTTTGATACCGTCTGATCTGGAACAAGAATACCCTCTTCTTCTCTTCCTCGTAGCTGGTGTAACCCTGGTAAGTTTCCTGACGGGATTACTAGTACTCCCACACCTTTCTGAAGAGAAAGAACCATCTAAGGATCAGCTCATGCACATCGCTATTTTAAATGATGTCGCCATGGAGTTGGAGAAGGATTTAGAGAACACAAAAAACAAGGTTCCACTCTATGCGGCTACTGACAATTATCATGGACGTATTGAAAATCTTATTCTTAGTCAAGAAAACAAAGAAATTCAGGAGGACTGGGAAGCTCTTAAACTCTTGATTCTCAGTGTTGAAAGCGATGGTTTGGAACAAGCCTATGAAGAAGGAAAGATTGGAGATCGTGCTTATCGTGTCTACCAACGCTACTTGAAAAGCATGGAGAAAAATATTAAGCGAAACTTTGCTTCTCGACTAACATACTACTTCCTTGTCTCCATACGCATTCTTCGTTTTCTACTTCATGAATTGCTCACATTTGGGAAAACATTCCGTTCGTGGAAAGACAAGGAAAAACAGAGACTTCTTGCCATTGATTATGACCAGATTGCAGAACTCTACCTAGCCAACACTGAAATTATTATCGAGAGTTTGGAAAACCTTAAAGGGATTTATAAGAGTTCTCTGATCAGCTTTATGCAGGAATCTCGTCTTCGCGAAACCAGTCATATTACGAGTGGTGCCTTTGTGGAACGGGTTATCAATCGTATCAAACCCAATAACATTGATGAAATGCTTAGAGGATACTACCTTGAACGTAAGTGTATCTTTGAATACGAAGCTCAAAAACTCATCTCAGCTCAATATGCCAAAAAGCTACGCCAAAATGTCAATAATTTAGAAACTTATTCCTTAAAAGAATCTGCTAATACCTTACCTTATGATATGATGGAATTAGTTCGAAGAAATTAAAATCTATAGAAAACAAGAGAAAAACTGGAGGATTGTAACATGAAAAAGTTGTGGAAACAGCTGACTGATAGACCCTTATTAAAAGCTTTTTTGCACTACTATCAAGCCTCCGATAGTGAGTTAACTAGCGTTGCTGTTGCCTACTATTGGTTGATTTCAATCTTCCCTTTACTCATGATAGTGGTCAATATCTTACCCTACTTTCAAATTCCCGTCTCAAACTTTCTATTAACAATCAAGGAATTTTTACCAGATACAATCTATGAAGTTGTTGCAAAAATTGTCAGAGAAGTTCTGACTCAACCATCAACAGGTTTACTAAGTTTTGCTATCTTATCAGCCCTCTGGACCTTTTCAAAATCCATGGATTTTCTTCAGAAGGCCTTTAATAAAGCCTATGGAGTTGCAAAAAATAGAGGAATTATCTCACACCAGCTGATGAGTCTCTTGGTTAGCTTTGGCCTTCAAATTCTCTTTGCCCTTGCCTTATTCCTCAGTATGTTCGGCCATATGTTATTGGACCTGCTTAAAAACTACTGGAAATCCGAGAGTGCTCTATTTTCTTATCTACAGGATTTTACAGGACCGCTGATCTATGCCTTTCTTTTTGCTACCGTGATTATGCTCTATTATTTCCTACCAAATGTTAAAGTAAGTAAGATTCGCTACGTCATACCTGGAAGTCTCTTTGTACTAGTTACGACGATTGCTTTATTAAACATCTTTGCAGCTTATTTCAACAATTATGTCAATTATCTCGTTGACGTCAGATTTTTCAGTTCTATCGTCGTTGTTGTGATGATGTTCTGGTTCATTATCATTGCCAAGATATTAATTATCGGTGCTGTCATCAATGCCAGTGTTCAAAGCCTAAAAGACCCAGACTTTAAAGCAAATCAATAATTTTTTATCGATTAATACTCAATGAAAATCAAAGAGCAAACTAGGAAGCGAGCCGCAGGATGCTCAAAACACCGTTTTGAGGTTGTGGATAGAACTGACGAAGTCAGCTCAAAATACTATTTTGAGGTTGCAACTGGAAGATGACGTGGTTTGAAGAGATTTTCGAAGAGTATAAACAAATCAATCCCCCAGTCATTTGATACTGGGGGATTTTTGAATTTCCTACTTTATTGTCCACTAGTGAGGGCTTGCAATTCTGTTTTTAGATACTGAGCCAAATGTTGGTGAGCAAAAATATTGGCATTTTTTTCTGCGGTAGGATTGTAGTTGGTGTTGGTATTTACATCATAGACATAAATGTCTCCACTCTCTGATTGAACCCATTCAATCGCCGCAACTTCAATCTGAGCATTTTTCAAGAAATTCTCATAAGCTTCTCTCCGGTCATCTGGTAGAGGTTCTGTAATCTGGAATTTTTCAGACGTTTCTAGTTGCTCTGGTCTCTTGCCGATTTGGCAACCATCTGCTGGACACAGTTGGAATCCATCTGAAGAATCGATCGAAACAGTATAGAGAAACTTCTGATTGATAAACTCTGAACGACGGATACGTCCATCACTTGGTTTAATGTAGGCTTGTAATAAGGTAATCCCGTCAACCGATGGTTCAAAGAGGGGACTATTGACGTAAGCTTCAAGTTCCTCTTCATTTTGGAAGAGTTGAACCCCTAATCCCTTACCTGCTCGATTGTGCTTAGTAATCAAAGGATAAATGTTTAATTTTCTTGCTGCTTCAATGATGTTTTCTTGACCCAAAACTGCAACTGTTGCAGGAGTCTCGATACCAGATTCGTTTAACTTCAAATATTGTTTGACTTTACTAATTTCAAGGTTGATAGCACCGGTACCATTCACAACTTTGCGTCCGTGGGCTTCTAACCAAGTAATCACTTGCTCTGTAAATTCTGGCGCATAACGATGTCCTCTTGTGTGAGAAGAGGCAGACATACGATTGTAAAAGATACCTTGCGGCGGTGGGCTTTGCAAATCTAAAATCCCACTAGACAAATCCCATAGTTCATAAGGGACTTCTAATTCTTCCAACCATTTTACTAAATGTTGAGTCCATTCTAGATTCTCATGAATCACATAAACTTTTGCTTCACTCATTATTTATATCTCCTTAAGAAAAGCTGACTGATAATTGGCTTTCCTTTTCTTCTTCTAAAATGTAGCCTTCTGTTTTTTCGATAACGCTAACTGTTAAGATTTGACCCAAAACATTGATCATGGTACGGCCGGCATTGACAAAGAAATCAACTGCAAAAATCAAGGCCACTCCTTCAACTGGCAAGCCCAATTGAGGTGCTGCAGCTAATAGAACTACGATAGCTCCTGATGGCACAGTTGCTGCAGTTTTTCCAATCAAAGTCAACAATAAAACAGTAAACAAGAGACTTGATAAAGAAAATTGAATACCATAGGCGTGGGCGATAAAAATTGTCGCTACTGAGAAATAAACCGCTGCTCCTTCTAAGTTAAAAGTATATCCTAAAGGAACAACTAAATCAATTGTATGTTCGTCATGCCCCTGTTTTTTCAAATCTTTAAGAAGGGATGGCAAGACCACACTAGAACTTCCAGTAACAAAAGCCAAAGTCAAGAGACTCCAATTTTCACGAAAGGCTGACAAATACGGCACCTTAAAGAATACAGCAATCAAAGGGAAAATAAGGAGAACCAATACAGCATAAGCCAGATAAGTTCCAATTACAAACTGACCAAGCCCAATCAACTTGTCGACACCCGTAGTTGCAACATCTTTAGCGATAAATCCAAAAATTCCAATCGGTGATAGTTTGATAATTACTGCAACAATCTTGTAAATGGCTTCAATCCAAATTTGGAAACCTTCGATAATCTTCTGAGATTTATCAGACTTAAGATTCCCAATTCCGTAACCAAGAAAGATTGCAAAAACGATAATTGGCAATAGAGCGCCATCTGAAAGAGATTTAACGATATTTGATGGAATGAAACCAAGCAAAAATTCGCTGAACTTGACATTGTTGGCAATCCCATCAAGGTTTCCACCAGTTTGACCGATATTCACTCCTTGACCAAATCCTAAATAGTAACTAGCAAATACAAACAAAAGAGTAATGGCAGTTGTTACGACGAAAAAGTAAACCAAACTCTTGGTCAAGATTTTTCCGAAAGATTTTTTTCCGATAACTCCAGCTACTGCAACAACGATGGTTGGGAAGATTAGCGGAATGATAACCATATTGATCAATTTAATAAAGGCTTGACCTAAAAATTGATAAAAGCCTGCAAATTGTGGCCAGATAAGGGCAGCGATAACACCCAAGACCAAAGCCACCAATAATTGAATGCCTAGTGAGAGTTTTGACCATAAAGTAACTAATTTCATAAGAAACTCCTTTGTTTTATTTGCTACTCATTCTACTACTATTCTTCTCTCCTGACTAATATATATTTTTTATTGTCACCATAAAAAAGATTTATAATGAAGGTTCAAACTACTTAAACTTTACAAAGTAAATCACATTGATGTTTGATATAGTATAAAAAATCATTTTCTAAACAAAAATTTTTAGAAAAACATTGATAAATCAAGGAATTTGCTTTCCTATTATTCAAATTTTATGATACAATATTGTTATGATTTTAATGAAACTCGCTTCCGTCTTGCTTTTGGTACTAACCTTGGCTTTGGCTATTATCTTTAGTAGATTTTTTAAGTTAAAGAAAAAGGGGATTAACTTTGCAGATTTAGCTTTTCCTTTTCTGATTTTTGAGTACTATTTAATCAGTGCAAAGGTTTTTACCCATAATCAACTTCCCATTTTGGGTGCAGCCCTATCTTTGTTGGCAATCATTCTAGCCTTTTTCTTCTTGAGCAAAAAACGTAGTTTTTATTATCCAAAATTCCTTAAATTTTTTTGGAGAGCTGGATTTCTACTCACATTACTCATCTACATCGTTATGATTGTTCAAATCTTCATGATGAAATAAAAATAAAACATGCCAGCACCTCAACAGTTGGCGACTAGTTCTTCCACATGAGGTGCTTTTCTAATGACATTTTAAAAAGAGATTATTAAAAAATAGGAGATCAAACAAGTGAAAAAAACCCTCTTGGCAAGTGTCATCACGCTTACTTTTCTAGGATTTGCAACAAATCCAGCTTTTGCTGAAGAAAAACACCTACAAACTACTACAGCAGAAACGACAAAAGAAACTACAGCTACAGAAAAAGAAAAAAAGAGCACCCCTTCAACCAAGGAAACTGCTCCTTCTACTGAAACAAGTTCAAGCCTCCCTACAACATCTACTACAACTCCAAGTACAAGTTCAAACAAGAAAGAGGAGACAAAAGCTCCAGAAGTCAAAAAGAATGGTTGGGTATTTGAAGAAAATATCTGGCGCTTCTATGAAGCAAACAAACCTGCTCTAAACTGGAAAAAAATTAACGGCAAATGGTACTATTTCGATAAAAATGGAATCATGCTTGATAATACTATTTTCGATGGATACATTCTAACTTCTAGCGGTGCTATGGTCGATAGTGGCTGGGGTAAAGTCAAAGATAAATGGTATTATGCAAAGCCATCTGGTAAAATCTCTCAGCAAAAATGGGAAAAAGTTGGTGGCGTATGGTACTACTTTGACAAAGATGGAATCATGCTCAGCAACACCATTTTTAATGGTTATCTCTTTTCTAACAGTGGTGCCATGGCTGAAAATTCCTGGGTAAAACATGATGGCAAATCATATTACGCTCTAAGCTCTGGTAAAGCAGCACAACAAAAATGGGAAAAAATCGCTGGATCATGGTACTATTTTAACAAAGATGCCAGCATGGCAAACAACCAATGGCAGGGTAACTACTACCTAAAAGCTAACGGGGTTATGGCTGAGAAAGAGTGGATTTTCGATAAAAAATATAATAGCTGGTTCTACTTGAAATCTAGTGGTACTTATGCTGCGCGTGAATGGATTGGCTCATACTACCTCAAGTCAGGTGGTTACATGGCTAAGAGTGAATGGATTGACGACAGCTACTACAATGCCCGTTACTATGTGGACGAGAATGGTGTCTATGTAACAGGAACTCGTAAAATCGATGGAAAAGCACATCAGTTCCAA
>CAKPXD010000076.1 GCA_934201655.1 uncultured Streptococcus sp.
TAACCCGACAGTCTCACGAATCATCCAATCTAATACGCAACCAAACGCGTAATGATTAAATGAAAAAGTTCCAACTGTACCGTCAGGTTGTATTGCTGCCCAAGATTCCCATATAGTTGTTGCTCCATGGTGAACTTCATAGAACCAAGAAGGACAAGCATCTTGGAAAAAAATAGTCTTAGCTAATTGGCTATGTCCATGCTGGCAAAGGACATCTAACAAATATGGAACGGATAAGAAGCCTGTATCTAAACGATCTCCATTATCATGAATCAATTGGACCAAACGATCAACTAACTGTCTTTCGATTGTTTCGGGCACTAATTTGAAAGCCAGAGCAAGGACATAACAACCTTGATAATCAGATGTTAGGATGCCATCATTAGTAACAAAATATTTGGAGAAAACCCGTTTAACTTGTTCTGCATAGTCTTTAAAAGGAGTAGCTTCCTTTCCAAGAATATGAGAAATTTTTCCTAAAAGCTCAGCTGAATGGGCTAGAAAGGCTGTTGCAACTAAATCTTTAGTTACCTCAGCTGTCTTCATAGGATTAGGGTCTTTCATCATAAAACTTGGGAACATCCAGTCTCCATAATGAAACTGAGTATCCCATATATACCGACAATCTCCCACTTTATCTCCTGATGCACTTGCCTGTTCAAATGTAAACCACTTCAACATTGCTTCGTAGTTATCTTGCAAGACTTTTTTATTATTATATCGTTGATAGAGGGTCCATGGCACAATGATGATGGCATCTCCCCACCCTGCAGATGCATAACTACCCGTAAAAACTGCATTTTTCCCATCTAACGGCATCGGAGAATAATCTACAATTTCCCCAGTATCTCGCTGACTGATTCGGACATTCTTCAACCAACGTTGAATAAAGTCATTTGTATCGAGATAAAAAGTTGACGAAGGAGCAAATACTTGCATATCTCCTGTCCAACCAACACGTTCCCTTTGAGGGCAGTCTGTTGGAATTGATAACATATTCCCTTTTTGGCTCCACAAAATATTTGAAAGAAGTTGATTGACTTCACGATTACTGGTTGTAAACCAACCTGTTCTATTCATTTTAGAATAAATAGCAATCGCTTCAATTTGATCTAAATCTAATTGCAAGAGCCCCGTTACTTTGACATATCGAAAGCCGTGGAAGGTGAAATCTGGTTCTAATATCTCATTTTGCCCACGACCAATAAAGATATCTCTTGCATCTTTATTCCTTCCAATAATATTTTTAAAGAAGATTCCCTTCTCATTCAGTGCTTCTGCGTGATCTAGTATAACCTCTTGTCCATATGCTAACTCCGTCCTCAATCTGATACGACCTGCAATGACTTGACCAAAGTCAACAATAAGACTATCTCCTTCTTTCCAAATCTTTTGAGCAGGTAATACCTCTTGTCGATAAACAAGGGGACCTTCTTGAGGAACCAATGCCGCATAATCTGATACCATTTCATATACTGTTTCTGGTAGTGGACTCAGAGAAACTTTCCACTGATCCTCAAGTCGCAAATCTTGTTTCTCTCCAATTTGAATATCGGCATAAACATGTTTTCCACAACCAGCTGAAAAATTTTTATCACTTGCTATATATTCTACTTGGCCATTTTCATAGCTTATTTTTAAATCAGCTAAAAGAGCTAGTTGATCACCAAATTGGGCACTTCCTCCTTGGACACTAATTCGTCCTGCATACCATCCATCAGCTACTTCAACAGCTAAGACATTTTCCCCCTCTTTTAGAAGAGCTGTTACATCGTAAGTTTGGTACATAAGAAATTCTGCGTATTCTGTATAGTCTGGTGTAAAAATGGCTTCTGTTACATTTTCCCCATTTAGAAAAGCCTGATAAATCCCTTTACTAGTGATCGTAAGCTCTGCCTGTTTCACAGATTCTCTAATAGTGAAGAGTCGCTTAAAGTAAACAGTCGGATGCAGACGCTCTTCAACAGGAGTCTGTGGCCGTAATTTCCCAGAGAACATCTCCTCTAAGGTAAATTCCGGTTCTTTTGAAATCCTAGCACGTTCGGTTGTAATCCAGTAACCTTTCCACTTCTGCTCCTTTATGTCCATACTGTATCCACCTTATTTTATAAATTCATTTTATTCTATTATCAATATGTTTTTAATACAAAAGACCTAAGAAATACCTATTTCTTAAATCTTTTGATATCTATTCAATTTTTAACGTCCATCAGGAATAAAATCTCCGTGTTCAACTTTGGCTCCGAAACGAGTTACGACTAGTCCAATAACTACTACAGCTGATACTACACCGGCAAAAATGAAGGATGGTCCACCTGCAGGAATATGTAAGAGAGCAATGATTTTTGGAGCCAAGGCACCACTTAAAGAGTTAACAAAAGCGTACACAGACATAATCACTGGAATTTGTTCTGGCCTTGCCATCATGGAAAGTAAGAATGGTGATGTTGCTAGTACTGTTACCATCGCTACTGCTGAGAAGACGGCTGCGATCATTAGGACTACTGGACTAGCAAAGAAGTAGGTAAGGGCCAATGTGATAATAAGCATCAAGAAACCAAAAGCTAGGGTATTAGGCTTGGTAAATTTACGAATGTACTTCAAACCAAATCCTGTTGCAATTCCACCAATTGTACCAATAGCGTTGATATACCCCGTCATTGCCGTCCCACCAACACCGCGTTCTGCAACAACGATGGAGAGATTAGCCATATAAGCCGTATAAGCAATTCCAAGTAAGAAAACGATGAAATACATTACATAGACAGAAGGACTCAAACTTTTTACAACCGCAAGAGTAGATGTTTTAGGATGAATTGTATTCTCTTTACCAGCCTCATTTTCAACTTTATCATTTGGCAAGAAGAAGAGAACCAATAGGAAGACAAGAATCCCTACTACGAAAACCCAGTATAGATTCCGCCAGTTTTCCCCACCAAGATAACCACCAACACCGGTTAAGATCATAGAACCAAGGGAGGTAACGCCTGTGTTAATCCCCATCATTGTGGAGCGTTCTTCGCCATCAAAATATTGGGAAAGCAACATAGGGTTCAACGTTGAAATAAAACCTACACCCATCCCAAGAATGACTGAACAAGCTAGTAAACCAACCATGGAACTATTCCAAAAGGCTGGAATCAAACCACCTATTGTAACTAAGGTAATCCCTAAAAGTACAAGGTTTTTTTTCGAGATTCTCATTGCCATTTGCCCTGCAATCAAGGTAATGATTAAAGCACCTAAACCAGGAAGTGTTGATAAAAGTTGGACTGTCGAAATCGGAGTATCTGGAAAATCCTTTGCAATAGCAGCAATTGCTGCTCCTGTTACTGAACCTGCCATAGCAAGTGAGGCCATCGAGATAACCCCAATACGTGTTTTAATATTATTCATAAGACATGTAGCCTTTCTTTTATTTTCTATAGATACAGTATACTATGAGCTTGATGGAGGTCTCAATCTCTAAAAAACAGGTCGTATATGTTCATTTCCTATATTTAGCAACACTCTTACAATACTCCTAATTTTAAAAAAGAATGTGCTTCTTTGAATTCATTAGAATCCCAAGATCACATTCTTCTGTCTATTTATTCCTCTACTTTTTTAATTCTAATAACTTCGTTTTTTCCTTCCTTGATAACTAGTGCTTTACCAGAAAAGAGATGGATTTCCTCTTTACTATCAGCTGAAATATCAGCTGGATCACCATTCCCAAGACCCCGAATAGCAGGATTCTCAATTCTGATCAAATCTACAGCTGTAGGGACTAAGCGACCAAGTGCATCTACTGCCTCAAGAGCAATTAGAGACGTATCCTTACCTTCATAAAGGATCTTTTGTTGCACTTGAGCTATTTTTCCACTTGTCTCAACTAGTTCCGACACTAGTAGTTTGTGATGCTGGTCAAAAGCCCTTACTTCTAAGAAGCCTTCTTCGTAAACGACATCCCACTCTGCTTGACAATCAATTAGTTCAAGCTCTCCTAAGCTCTGACCGTTGACAACTAATTCGACAGAATGTGCATTAGAAAACACTCTGATAGGGACGGTTCCCCGCTCAGAAATTTCTAGCCCTTCCTTGTTCCAATGGCTTGCAATATGAACCATTGGTTCTTTTGTCCATTGAGCTTTATAATAGTAGTAATAATCTTTAGGAAAACCACAACTATCTGCAATTCCAAATTGGGAACCAATTCCTGGCCATCCAAATGGAGACGGTTCTCCAAAATAGTCAAAAGCTGTCCAGAGGAAAACTCCTCCCATATAGGTGTGGGTTCTCATGTATTCCATGACTCTTTCAGGACTAGCTGTTCCACCTACACCTGGCTCTCCTGGTTGACGCTTGCCTGGCAAAATCATAGAATACATGGAACCAAGATTATTGCATTGACAAAGATCGGCATTGTCTTTGTAAATACCTCTAGTGGAAAAATAAGATGCATTTTCCGTACTCATCATTGGCAGTTCTGGATGATTCTTGTGGATAATTTCCGCCCCGTTTCCCATCACACCAGCTTCAGGGTAGTTTACTCCAAGAATATCAAAATTTCTTAAATAAGCCTCATCAACGCCTCCTTCAGGACTTAGTAATTCAGCAGAAACTATTAGAGCTTCATAATTTAGAGATTTGACAATTTTAACTAATTTGCCAACCGTTCGACTTCCAAATTCTGTATTACCTACCAATTCTTCGTTTCCAATAGACCAAAAGGCAAGACAGGCATGCATCCGGCTCCTCAGGATATTTTTCTTAAGATCTTCAATTCTCCACGCACTTGCTTCTGGAAGACGGTTTTCATTCATCAAAATAATACCTAGTCTATCGCAGGCACTAAGCAGTTCATTTGATGCAAAGTGGTGAGCACTTCTCCATGCATTGACTCCCATATCCTTCATCACCTTAACTTTGTAATCAACGATATCCTGATTTAGGGCAACACCGACACCTGCAAAATCCTGGTGTTCGCAAACACCTCTAAGTTGATAGGATTTCCCATTTAAATAGAACCCCTTCGTATCATAATGAAAGGTTCGAATTCCATACTCTTTGGTGACTTGATCATCCCCTATAGAAGCACTTGCTTGGTATAAATAAGGATCTTCCGGACTCCATAGATGAGGCATTTCTACCACTAATTCTGTAGTAAATTTTGCCTCTTGACCCGAGTGAATCACTTGCTTTTCAAAAGTGATTTCCTGACTACTTAGTTTTACCTTAGGTGCTAGGGAAATGGATTGATCTTCATCATTTACTACGGATACTTCCACTCCTAAAACAGCTTCATTCTCTGTTAAGGACTTGGTGTATATATAAAAAGAATCTGCATCAAGGTGTAGTTTTGGAGTAATGAGAAGACAAACATTCTTATAGATTCCAGCACCATCATACCACCAGCCCTCGTGACCTTGAGTAGTATCCACTCGAACCAATACAGTATTGGTCCCCTCCTTGCTATAATAAGCCAGCTCTGTCAGATCATACTCAAATCCTGAATAAGCACTGTGGTTTCGCCCTAGATAAGCCCCGTTTACCCAGACATCTGTAATTCCTACAATCCCTTCGAATTGCAAAAGGATTTTGTTACCTTTTTTTATGTTCTCTTCATCCAGATTAAACCGTTTACGATAATAAGCAACACCATCTGGTTTAGACCCACTCATTAGATTTCGTGGATTATTTTCGTAAGGTAGCTCCACTTTCCAATCATGAGGAAACTTCACCTCTCTCCAGTGCTCATCTAAGTGACTATCTAAGTCTGTATCACAGAGATTACGAAGTCCTATCTCACGATCTCCTTGGGCGATTAGTCGTAAAAAATGCTCTCCGCCTGAACTTATCGGTAGTCTATCAGTTCCCTCCATCGGTAAGGAAGCCGTCAAACCTCCAAAAGCGTAGGATTTCTTAGCAATTTTTTTAGGAGGAATTGGCAATTCTCCAAGATGAAACTGCCAGTTATCATTTAATAATTGTGATTTTCTCATAGATGAACCTTCTTTCTGATATCATTACTGATTTCAGTATACCCAATCCTTAGTTTCTCCTCTATAGTCAAAAAGAATACAAGCTATGTTCAATTCCTAGCTTGCATTCTTTCTAAATGTTATCACGGTATTCAGCAGGAGAAAGACCCATGGTTTTTTTGAAAATCTTATAAAAATAAGATGGATTCTCATAACCTACTTTAGTTGCAATCTGTTCAATTGGTGCTTGAGTATAGCGTAAAAAATCTGCCGCAACATTAATTCGTTGCAAATGTACCAATTTAATAAAGGATTTCCCTGTGTGTTTTTTTAAGTATGTAGACAAATAAGATGGGTTATAACCGAAATGATCTCCCATCTCCTCTAGAGTAGCTGAAGCATAATACTTCTCAATATAAAGCATAAAGGACAATAGGTGCGATTCTGTCTTTTGACTACTAATCATGGCATTACTACGACTTGAAATACGGAGTAGTTTCACAAATAAAACTAATAATTCATAGCGAATGATGTCATTGGACTGTTCATCACCTTTATTGTAATATTCATAAATAATATTGGCAATTGTACTAGACATCCCGTCACTATCTTTCGTTTTAAACACAGTGTAAATCCCATTTCCATCCGTCACAGATGGTGTAAAAAAGAGCAAGTCAGATAAGTAACTGCTACTTCCATTTCTCCGTAAAAATTCCAAATCAGTCATAGTAAAAGCAGTCGGTCGAATCGCAATATTTAAAACAACTGTGTCTGGTCCACTCTCAATATTTTTATGAACCGTATTTGGCCCTACAATAAAGACATCTCCCTCATGCAACTCCAATTGTTCATTTTCAATCATGATAGATAAATCACCCTTCAACGGAAGTATCATTTCAACATAATTGTGAAAATGATAAGGGACAAAAGAATTTACTGGATTGACAGAAAGTGCAATAGGTTGCAAATTGATTTCAAGAGAGTCATCTAGGTTTTGGAAAAATTCATAAACTGGCTCTCCATTAAAATACTTAGCGGGAACCGGTCGCATAGTTGATTC
>CAKPXD010000077.1 GCA_934201655.1 uncultured Streptococcus sp.
ATTGAGAGGCTAGGACTTTTGTTCCAGCCTCTTTTTGTGATTTGGTGTTCCTATTTTTAGTTTAGAATGGTAGGAATTTTCACACAATTTTGGTATAATAGGACTATTAGAAAATTTCGAGGAGACAAACATGTCAGTTAAGATTGCTTTACTTGGATTTGGTACAGTAGCCAGTGGTGTGCCATTCTTGCTAAAGGAAAATAGAGATAAAATTGTTCAAGCAGCCCAGTCAGAAATTGAAGTAGCTAAAGTTTTGGTCAAAGACGATCAAGAGAAAGCCCGCTTGCTTGAAGCAGGAAATGATTTTAATTTTGTAACAAATATCGATGAAATCTTGTCAGACAAAGACATCACGATTGTTGTTGAGTTGATGGGGCGTATCGAACCTGCTAAAACATTTATTACTCGTGCTTTAGAAGCCGGGAAACACGTCGTGACAGCTAACAAGGATCTTTTGGCAGTCCATGGTGCAGAATTGCTTGAGGTAGCCAAAGCTCACAATGTTGCCCTATACTATGAAGCAGCTGTTGCAGGAGGAATCCCAATCCTTCGTACTTTGGTCAACTCACTAGCATCAGACAAAATCACACGTGTTCTTGGTGTTGTGAACGGAACATCTAATTTCATGATGACCAAAATGGTAACAGAAGGCTGGTCTTATGAAGATGCTTTGGCAGAAGCCCAACGACTTGGCTTTGCTGAAAGCGACCCTACCAATGACGTTGATGGGATTGATGCGGCTTACAAGATGGTCATCCTCAGTCAGTTCGCTTTTGGGATGAATGTCAAGTTTGAAGATGTGGGTCACCAAGGAATTCGCAACATCACTCCAGAAGATGTAGCAGTAGCTCAAGAACTTGGTTATGTTGTGAAATTAGTTGGTTCTATCGAAGAAACAGCTTCTGGAATCGCTGCTGAGGTTACGCCAACCTTCCTTCCTAAAGCTCACCCACTTGCAAGTGTTAACGGTGTTATGAATGCAGTCTTTGTAGAGTCTATCGGTATCGGCGAATCTATGTACTATGGACCAGGTGCTGGTCAAAAACCAACTGCAACAAGTGTTGTGGCTGATATTGCCCGTATCGTTCGTCGTCTGAATGATGGAACAATTGGAAAATCCTTTAATGAATACAGCCGTCCAGTAGTCTTGGCTAAGCCAGAAGATGTCAAAGCTAACTATTATTTCTCAATCTTGGCTCCAGATTCAAAAGGTCAAGTCTTGAGATTGGCTGAGCTCTTTAACGCAGAGGATATTTCCTTCAAGCAAATCCTTCAAGATGGTAAGCAAGAAGGCAAGGCTCGTGTTGTCATCATCACTCATAAAATCAACAAGGCCCAGCTTGAAAATATTACGGCAGCTTTGAAGGCGGTAGCCGAGTTTGAACTTCTCAACACCTTCAAGGTTTTAGGAGACTAAGATGAAGATTATTGTACCTGCTACAAGTGCCAATGTAGGTCCGGGTTTTGACTCGGTTGGCGTAGCTGTAACTAAGTATCTAGAAATTCAGGTTTGTGAGGAACGTGAAGAATGGATGATTGAGCACCAATTAGGCAAATGGATTCCACGTGATGAACGTAATCTTTTGCTGAAGATTGCTCTACAAATTGTTCCAGACCTCCAACCTAGACGTCTGAAGATGGTCAGTGATATTCCGCTTGCGCGTGGACTAGGTTCATCGAGCTCGGTCATCGTTGCTGGGATTGAACTGGCAAATCAACTCGGAAACTTGAAACTAAGCAAACATGAAAAATTACAATTGGCGACTAAGATTGAAGGGCATCCTGATAATGTTGCACCTGCTATCTATGGAAACCTCGTCATTGCCAGTTCGGTAGAAGGTCAGGTTTCTGCTGTTGTGGCGCCTTTCCCAGAGTGTGCTTTCCTAGCTTACATTCCAAACTATGAATTGCGAACTCGCGATAGTCGTGGTGTCTTGCCTAAGAAACTCTCTTACAAGGAAGCTGTTGCGGCAAGTTCTATCGCTAATGTGGCTATTGCAGCCCTACTGACTGGAGATATGGTCAAAGCAGGCCAGGCGATTGAGAGTGACCTCTTTCATGAGCGTTACCGTCAAGAACTGGTGAGAGAATTTGCGACGATCAAGAAAGTTGCTAAGAGAAATGGTGCTTATGCAACCTACTTGTCTGGTGCTGGTCCGACTGTTATGGTTTTGGCTGATCCTGACAAGATGCCTAAGATTAAGGCAGAGCTTGAAAAGCAACCTTTCAAAGGAAAGCTTCATGATTTGCAAGTAGATACACAAGGCGTTCGCGTCGAAGCAAAATAAACGGAACAATAGGATGGGGAAACTCTCTATTAGAGGGCTTCCTGTCCTTTTTTTGAAAATGAAATACGGGATATAAATTGTTTCCCGTGTTTAGTGGCCGACAGACGGTCAAGGAGGATTTGAAATGGCAGAAATATATCTAGCAGGTGGTTGTTTTTGGGGCTTAGAAGAGTACTTTTCCCGTATTTCTGGAGTGCTTGAAACAAGTGTTGGTTATGCCAATGGTCAGGTAGAAACCACCAATTATCAACTGATTAAAGAAACAGATCATGCCGAGACTGTGCAAGTCATTTATGATGAAAAGGCAGTCTCGCTCCGTGAGATTTTACTCTATTATTTCCGAGTTATCGATCCTCTTTCTGTCAACCAACAAGGGAATGATCGTGGTCGTCAATACCGCACAGGGATTTATTATCTAGAAGAAGCTGATCTACCAACGATCAATACAGTAGTTCGCGAACAAGAACTACTCATCGGTCGTAAAATTGCAGTAGAAGTGGAGAAACTACGTCACTATATCTTAGCTGAAGACTATCACCAAGACTACCTCAAGAAAAATCCTGGAGGCTATTGCCACATTGATGTGAGAGATGCTGAGAAACCACTAATAGATGCCGCCGACTATGAAAAACCGAGTCAGGCAGTTTTACGAGAACAACTGTCTGAAGAGTCCTATAGAGTAACGCAAGAGGCAGCGACGGAAGCTCCCTTTAGCAATGCTTATGACCAAACTTTTGAGGAAGGAATTTATGTCGATATCACGACTGGTGAGCCCCTCTTCTTTGCTAAGGATAAGTTTGCCTCAGGCTGTGGTTGGCCAAGCTTTAGCCGTCCTATTTCCAAGGAACTCATTCATTACTACCAGGACTTGAGTCATGGTATGGAGCGTATCGAAGTTCGTTCACGTTCAGGGAATGCTCATTTGGGGCACGTCTTTACAGATGGCCCTCGTGAACTAGGTGGTCTCCGTTACTGTATCAATTCTGCATCCTTACGATTCATTGCTAAGGATGAAATGGAAGAGGCTGGTTATGGCTACCTGCTTCCATATTTGAATAAGTGAAAAGATGGTGGTTTTTTTCCACCTTCTTCATTTTGGAAATAGAAGGGACACATGAAACAATTACTTTCTTACTTTAACCCCTACCTCAAGGAATCATTTCTAGCGCCCTTGTTTAAGTTGCTAGAAGCCGTTTTTGAACTCTTGGTTCCCTTGGTGATAGCTGGGATTGTCGACCAATCTATCCCTCAAAAAGATCAAGGACATCTATGGATGCAAATGGGGCTCCTCTTTGTTTTTGCAGTTATCGGTGTTCTGGTAGCTTTGGTAGCTCAGTTCTACTCAGCTAAGGCAGCAGTAGGATTTGCCAAGGAGTTGACCAATGACCTCTATCGTCATATTCTATCCTTGCCTAAGGATAGTAGAGACCGCTTAACGACCTCGAGTTTGGTAACGCGTTTGACTTCAGATACCTATCAGATTCAGACAGGGATCAATCAATTTTTACGCCTATTTTTAAGGGCTCCTATTATTGTTTTTGGTGCCATTTTTATGGCTTATCGTCTCTCGCCTGAATTGACCTTCTGGTTTTTGGTCATGGTTGCCATTTTGTCCTTTGTCATTGTCGTTTTATCACGCTTGGTCAATCCTCTCTATAGTATTTTGAGAAAGAAAACAGACCAGCTGGTTCAGGAAACACGCCAACAGATACAAGGGATGCGTGTGATTCGTGCCTTTGGCCAAGAAAAACGAGAAATCGAGAACTTCCAAGTACTTAATCAAGTCTATACAGCTATCCAAATGAAAACAGGCTACTGGTCCAGTCTCTTGACCCCCTTGACCTATTTGATCGTCAATGGAACTTTGCTGGTGATTATCTGGAATGGTTATCTTTCTATCCAGGGAGGCTGGCTCAGTCAAGGTGCCTTGATTGCCTTAATCAACTATCTCCTGCAAATCTTGGTAGAATTGATAAAATTGGCCATGCTCATCAATTCACTCAACCAGTCTTATATTTCTGCCAAGCGAATTGAAGAAGTCTTTGCAGAAAAGCCTGAAGATATACTGGCAGAAATTGCTCAAAAAGAAACTTCCTCGAACCAGTCCTTACGAGTTGAACACTTGAGTTTTACCTACCCAGATGCTGCTCAACCATCCTTGCGAAATCTTTCTTTTGCTATGCAACAAGGACAAATTCTTGGAATCATCGGGGGAACTGGTTCTGGTAAGTCAACCTTGGTCCAGATCCTACTTGGCCTTTATCCGGCAGATAAGGGAAGCATTTCCCTTTATCGAGACGGACGTAGTCCTCGTGATCTTTCTGAATGGCGATCTTGGATGGCCTATGTTCCTCAAAAGGTTGAACTCTTTAAGGGAAGCATTCGTTCTAACTTGACTCTGGGTATGGAAGAAACAGTCTCTGACAAAGAACTCTGGCAGGCTTTAGAAATTGCCCAAGCCAAGGATTTTGTCAGTGATAAGGAAGGTCAGCTGGACGCAGAGATTCAAGCAGGTGGTCGTAATTTCTCAGGTGGGCAAAAGCAACGTTTATCGATTGCCCGGGCAGTCTTGCGTCGAGCACCATTCCTCATCTTGGATGATGCTACTTCGGCTCTTGATACCATTACTGAGTCCAAACTTCTGAAGGCTGTTCAAGATAAGCTACCAAACACCAGCTTGATCTTGATTTCCCAACGAACCTCAACCTTGAAGATTGTTGATCAAATTCTCCTTTTAGAAAAAGGGGAGCAATTAGCACTTGGAAATCATGAGGAATTGATGGAGACTAGCCAAGTCTATCGTGAAATCAATGCATCCCAACATGGAAAGGAGGACTAGAATGAAAGGCAAACATGCAAGTCAAACCCTTAAACAATTAGCAACAGATTTAGCTGGCCATCCCGTCCTTCTTTTCCTGGCTTTCTTGGCTACCATTGCTCAGGTAGCCCTATCAATCTATCTACCAATCTTGATAGGACAGGTGATTGACCAAGTTCTAGTCGATGGTTCATCTCAGATATTTTGGCAGTTTTTCCTCCAGATGATTTTGGTGGTTATTGGGAATACGCTGGTACAATGGGCCAATCCTCTCCTCTATAATCGACTGATTTTCTCCTATACCAGAGATTTGCGCGAAAAAATCATTGAAAAGCTCCATCGTCTTCCGATTGCCCTTGTAGATAGACAAGGTAGTGGGGAAATGGTCAGCCGTGTAACGACAGATATCGAGCAGTTAGCAGCGGGTCTGAATATGATTTTCAACCAATTTTTCATAGGAGTTTTGATGATTTTGGTCAGCATCCTTGCTATGCTCCAAATCCATCTATTGATGACTCTCTTGGTTCTGCTCTTAACACCTCTATCTATGGTCATTTCACGCTTTATCGCTAAGAAATCCTACCATCTCTTTCAAAAGCAGACAGAGACTAGGGGGATTCAGACTCAGCTGATAGAAGAATCGCTCACCCAACAGAATATTATCCAGTCCTTCAATGCTCAGGAAGAATTTATCGAGAGACTTCATGAGGCAAATGACAACTACGCAGGTTATTCTCAGTCGGCTATCTTTTATTCATCGACAGTCAATCCTTCCACCCGTTTTGTCAATGCCCTTATTTATGCCCTACTTGCTGGTGTTGGAGCCTTGCGAATCATGGCGGGTTCTACTTTGACGGTTGGGCGTTTAGTGACCTTTTTGAACTATGTGCAGCAGTACACCAAGCCTTTTAACGATATTTCATCAGTCTTAGCTGAGTTGCAAAGCGCCTTAGCTTGTGCAGAACGTGTTTATGCTGTTTTAAAAAGTCTGGAGATTACAGAAACTGGTCTGGAAGAATTGAATAGCGATCAAGTCAAGGGAGCTATTACCTTTAGACATGTTTCTTTTGGTTACAATCCTGAAAAGATCTTGATTAAGGATCTGTCTATTGATATCCCAGCTGGTAGTAAGGTTGCTATCGTTGGACCAACGGGTGCTGGGAAGTCTACCCTTATCAATCTCCTCATGCGTTTTTACCCGATTAACTCAGGAGATATTTTACTAGACGGTCATTCTATTTATGACTATACTAGAGCATCTCTTCGACAGCAGTTTGGGATGGTGCTCCAAGAAACTTGGCTCAAGCGAGGGACCATTCATGACAATATTGCCTTTGGGAATCCTGATGCTAGCCGAGAGCAGGTCATTGCAGCAGCCAAGGCAGCAAATGCGGATTTCTTTATCCAACAATTGCCACAGGGTTATGATACCAAGCTTGAAAATGCAGGGGAATCCTTGTCTGTTGGTCAAGCTCAGCTTTTGACCATTGCCCGCGTCTTTCTAGCCATTCCTAAGATTCTGATCTTAGACGAGGCGACTTCATCCATCGATACCCGGACAGAGGTGCTGGTTCAGGACGCCTTTGCCAAACTCATGAAAGGACGGACAAGCTTTATCATTGCCCATCGTTTATCGACCATTCAAGATGCTGATTTGATTCTTGTCTTGGTAGATGGAGATATTGTCGAATATGGCAATCATGAGGAACTCATGACGAGAAAAGGCAAATACTATCAAATGCAGCAAGCAGCAGCTTTTAGCCCAGAATAATGGGAAAGCCATTATAATGCCTATGAACAAACAAGAAAAGTTGCCTTCGGGTGACTTTTTTGTTACAATAGCTAGAAAAATTATCCAGTATGAACACTTATA
>CAKPXD010000078.1 GCA_934201655.1 uncultured Streptococcus sp.
GGGAAGTAGCTCAGCTTGGTAGAGTACTTGGTTTGGGACCAAGGTGTCGCAGGTTCGAATCCTGTCTTCCCGATTGGTCAATACTTGAATTGAGGCAATTGCCTTTTTTTTATATTTGATTTTTATCATTATTATCTGTAATTTCACATTGCGTTTTCTTAAATGTTTCGTTACCTTTTCATGTTAAAACTAATAAATGTGTAAAGAACTATCTTATTGATAGTTCTTTTTTTTAAAATTTGATATCCTAGACATATGAAAAGAATCAAAATTGATGTTGTAGTAGTTCCTTTAAGTGGTCATTTGTACCCAACAATGAATTTATTAATACCCTTACTTAATAACCCTCGATATGATATTCGCTTATTCACTGGTCCTCAAAAAAAAGCCGTTGCTGAGTCTGCAGGTTTTCATGTAGTTCCAATACTAGAAAATCACATTGAGGAATTTGAACGTGCAGCTAATAATGATCAGCAATTAGGGATATTATCAGCTTATCAACAACTTTCTTACAGTATTGATTTAATTAATGTAGTTTCAGATCAATTATTGGAAGAGTGGCAAATGAATCGCCCTGATATCGTCATTGCTGATTTTATAACCTTGTCTGGAGGTTTAGTAGCTAATCAACTTGGAATTCCTTGGATAACCACCATGGCTACACAATTTGTTTTAGAGACTACTGACGGCCCGCCTTGTCTAATTGGTGGAATGGGAAGTCCCAAGAATGGCTGGCAAGTTTCAGTACAATTTTTAGGCAGAACAGCAACTCGTTTAGTGAAACGAATTGTATCTTTTCTGCTTCGTGATCGCTTAAAAAGATATCATTTTAAATTGTATAATCAACTCGGTCATGAGACCATTTATTCTCCATATTCAATTCTTGGTATTGGTATGAAAGAAGTAGAATTAAAAAAGGGATTTCCAAAACACTACAAGTGGATTGGTCCTTCTGGTGCTTCAGTTGAGGCAGGAGAGGATTATCCTTTAGATTTGTCTCCTTTTATGGAGCGAAAGAAAGTCTTAGTGACTTGTGGTACGCAACTTTCTTGGGCTAAAGAAAATCTTATCTATCAAGCTAAGCAACTTGCTAAAGCTCATCCTGATTGTCACTTTTTTGTAACTCGTGGTGTAGGTGGAGAGGCCTTCCAATGTGAAAATCTCATGGAGAACCTTTCCGTAGTTTCTTATCTACCTTATAAGGAGTACATTCCCCAGATGGATTATGTGATTCATCATGGGGGAGCTGGGATTTTTTATCAATGCATTATTTATGGTAAACCAGCTTTGATATTGCCTCATGATTATGACCAATTTGATTATGCCGTTCGTGGGGTTGAAGCCGGTGTTGCTTTCTCAGCTAAAAGAGATAATAGCAAGGCCATTGGACAAGCCTTTGAGGAGCTGTTAGCTAAAGAAAATTGGCCAGAATTAGAGACTTTGCGCCAAGCAGCACAGTCTTATCATCCGACGGAAATATTAGAGAGAGAAATCCATCGTCTGCTGGCAAATAAGGAGAAGGAAAAATGAAAACAGTTTTAGTAACTGGAGCGACAGGTTTCTTGGGTAAATATGTTGTAGATGAATTAGTCGAGCATGGCTATCAGGTTCGAGCTTTTGGTAGAAACAGTAATGTTGGTCGCTCTTTAGAGAATTCTTCGATTAGTTTTTTTCAGGGTGATTTGACCAAAGCTGATGATGTGCTAGAGGCTTGCAAGGGGATGGATCTGGTCGTTCATGCGGGAGCCCTGTCAACAGTTTGGGGCCCTTGGGAAGATTTTTATCAGGCCAATGTTTTAGGAACTAAATATGTTCTCGAAGCTTGTCGCCAAGCTGGGATTCAGCGCTTAGTCTATGTATCCTCACCAAGTATTTATGCAGCACCTAAGGATCAGTTGGCTATCAAAGAAAGTGATGCTCCAGAGGAAAATAATCTCAATAACTATATCCGTAGTAAATTGGCTTCAGAGAAACTCTTTAAAGATTATCCAGATGTTCCGAGTATCATCTTGAGACCTCGGGGCCTGTTTGGGATTGGGGATACCAGTATTTTGCCACGGGTGATCAATCTGAGTCAAAAACTAGGAATTCCTTTGATTGGGGATGGGCGTCAGCTCATGGACATGACTTGTGTGGAAAATGTTGCTCTGGCAATTCGTTTAGCTTTGGAAGCTCCAGAAGCAAAAGGTGATATCTATAATATCACTAATGGCGAACCAAGAGCTTTTAGGGATTTGCTAGAAGAAAGTTTGACAGGTCTGGATTATCCAATCAAATATAGAAAAATTCCAGCATCTCTCTTATCAGGAATTGCAAGTAGTTTAGAATTTATATACAAGACCTTGAACCTTAAAGGGGAGCCACCTCTAACTCGATATACCTATTATCTGCTTCGCTATAGTCAAACGCTGGATATTAGCAAGGCCGAGAGGGAATTGAGGTATCATCCGAAAATTAGTATTTCAGAAGGGATTGAACAATATGTCCAAGATTATCGAAAGCATTGAGTATTTCCCAGCGGGATATTGTACGAGTTATGCCGGTTTGCTTTTTAAGGGTGTCAAGAATAGAAAGATGACTTTCCCCGCAGGAGTGTTCCTTATTAAGCACAGGGATAAGGGCTATCTGCTCTATGATACTGGCTATCACTATGCCATTAAGTCGAAACTTCGCTATGCTTTTTACCGTTTGGGGACGCCAGTTCAAATGACGGAGAAAGATCAGGTTTTGCACTTGCTGAAAGCTAAAGAGATCAAACCAGAAGAAATCAACTATGTCTTGTTGTCTCATCTACATCCAGATCATTTGGGAGGGGCTAGCTTCTTTCCGAATGCAGACTTTATCCTGACCCAGGAAGTCTATGATGTTTACAAGAAGCCAAAACTAAAGGATTTAATTTTTAAAGAATTTTTGCCGAGTGATTTCGAGGAAAGATTGACAGTCATCAAGGCAAATCAGCAAAATGCTAACTTTAAGTATCGCCCTACCATCGATCTTTTTGGAGACGGAAGTATCCTTTTATCTTCTATTGATGGGCATGCTAAGGGGCAAGCTTGTCTCTTTATTCCAGATTATCATCTCTTTATCGCAGCAGATCTTTGTTGGGGAATAGACCTCTTACCTTACACCAAACAGATGCATCTGATTCCTTCCTTGGTGCAAGATAGTAAGGATGACTATATCAAAGGAACGGAGCTCTTGGAAGAGATTTTAAAGGATGGAATAGAAGTGCTAGTTAGCCATGACCCTGTAGAAAGGATTGAGCGGATTTTGTATGAGAAAAATAACCTTTCTTAAAACCTTTATTCAAACTCGTTGGCTTCATAATTTTAAGTCTCGAGAAGCTTTAGAAAACTATCAGAAAAAGCAACTGGCTGCCTATATGAACTTTCTCAAACGTGAGTCCCCTTATTTTAAAAATGGTGTACCTAGTGACTTTGACCATATGGACAAGGCTTTTATGATGAGTCATTTCAATGAGCTCAACACCCAAGGTGTGGATCGAGACGAGGCCTTGGCTTTGGCTATCGAAAGTGAAAAGACCAGGAATTTTACAGAGCTCAAGGGAGAAATAGCTGTTGGGTTGTCTTCTGGAACATCTGGACACCGGGGACTCTTTATCACAACTGAAAAAGAGAGAAGTATGTGGGCAGCAGCTATCTTGGCAAAGATGTTGCCCAAGGGCCAACTTTTTGGGCACCGCATAGCCTTTTTCCTCAGAGCGGATAATGAATTGTATCAGACCATCAATACGGCACTCATACGTTTAGAATACTTTGATATTTTCAAGAATACAGATGAGCATATCGAGCGTCTCAATAGTTATCAACCGACTATTGTAGTGGCACCTGCTTCTATGTTGATTGAATTGAGCAAGCGTCTAAAAGATGGGGAGTTAGTCATTCACCCACAAAAAATCGTTTCGGTGGCTGAAATATTGGAAGATAGTGATAAAGAGCGAATTTTGAGCGCTTTTGAGTTGCCGATTATTGACCAAGTATATCAAGCAACAGAAGGTTTCTTAGCTTGTACTTGCTCTGCTGGGAATCTTCATCTCAATGAAGACATCATTTTTGTGGAAAAACACTACTTGGATGACCGACGTTTTTATCCAGTCATTACTGATTTTAAGCGGAGCAGTCAGCCTGTTTATCGCTACCAGCTCAACGATATCTTGGTTGAGAATCCTGAACCTTGTCCATGTGGATCTCATTGCACAAGGATTGACAAGGTCGAAGGGCGTTCTGACGACATCTTCTATTTTGATGGACAAGACGGAGGTCAGGTAACGATTTATCCTGACTTTATCAGACGTTGCATTCTCTTTGTGGAGAATGTTGGAGATTATCAAGTCAAGCAACACTCTGAGAAGCTAGTGGAAGTTTGTTTGAGTCGAAGAGATGAGCAAGTAGAAACAGCGATTACAGAGCAGTTTCGACTTTTGGCGCAACAAAAAGAGTTTAAAGAACCTGAAATACAATTTTCAGATTATCACTGGGATACAAGTCGTAAGCTCAAACGTATCCAACGTTTATGAAAGGACATAAAATTATGACAGAAGTAAAAAGACATGTAGAAATTGCAGGTTATGGAGTCTGCCTTCCAAAAAATACGGTGCAATTTAAAGACCAGACCCGTCATCGTGTGGTTGAAAATGAAGAAACGCAACTAGATTTGGCAGAAGCAGCTATCCAAGCTGCACTTGAAAATGCAAATTTGAGTATGAAAGATATTGATTGCCTGGTATCAGCTAGTGCGGTTGGTGTTCAACCGATTCCTTGTACGGCAGCTTTGATTCATGAACGTGTGGCAAAAGGGCTCTCTATCCCGGCTATGGATATCAATACGACTTGTACAAGTTTTATCTCTGCTTTATCAACCATGTCACATTTGATTGAAGCTGGGGAATACCGTCGTGTTTTGATTGTATCCAGTGAAGTTGGTAGCTTGGGTCTCAATCCAAAGCAAAAAGAAAGTTATGAACTCTTTAGTGATGGGGCGGCTGCCTTTATTTTCCAATCAAGTGATAAGGATAAGGGAGTTATCGCTAGTCTTCAACGTACTTGGTCAGAGGGGGCTCACGATACAGAGATTCGTGGAGGCTTGACTTCTTATCAACCAAAAGAGTACTCTGAAGAGACCAAGACAAATTTTATGTTTGATATGAAAGGCAAGAAAATTCTCTTGCTTTCTGCTCGTGTCATTCCAGAAATGTTCCAAGAATTCCAAGAGAAATCTGGTATTTCTAAAGATGCTGTAGACTATATTATTCCCCACCAAGCTAGTCGCGCTCTTCCTTTGGTCATGGGAAAACTGGGTGTAGATGAAGACAAGTACCTTAATCTCGTTACGGATTATGGAAATATGGTCTCCGTTGCTGTACCTTTTGGTTTGGCCTATGCACTCGATCAGGGCTATGTAAAAGAAGGAGATACCATCTTCTTGATGGGAACTGCAGCTGGCATGACGGTCAATATGTTGGCTTTGAAATTGTAAAATAAAAGCAGGCACAGATAAGTGGCCTGCTTTTTAAATTAATTTTAAACATAGAACTATCGGCCTATACAGAAAAAGCTTGATAACTTTTACGAAACTAAGTATACTAGAAGATAACAAACATTTTCAGACAGTATATTAGGGAGTATACTTAGAAATTGAGAGGGAGATATGGGAATAAGAAAATTTCGCTTATTAATGTCCAAGTATGGCTTTAGTATTGCGATTATCCTGATAGAGTTATTTCTTGTTTTCGGAATTATTCTTTACATGAGCCAGATTGCTCCGATTATTTGGGTGACTCTTGTATTTTTGATTAGCGTAGCAACCGTTATAGCGATTGTCAATCGTTCGATGTCACCTGAAAGCAAAGTGACTTGGTTGATTGTGACTTTTGTACCGGTGTTTGGTCCACTGCTTTATCTCATGTTCGGTGAGAGAAGACTATCAAAAAAAGAACTGAAACAACTCCAGGAATTGAATTCGATTGCATTTCATGAGAATAATGGGCGCCAACTCCATTTGCAACTACAGGAGACAGACAAACCAGCTTACGGAATTATCAATGCCTTGCTACATATGGATAGTAATGCAGAAGTCTATGACCAGACAGATTCACAATTTTTCGCAAGTGGTGAGGAAATGTGGCAACAGATGCTGGAGGATCTTAAAAGAGCAGAAAAATTTATTTTTCTAGAATACTACATTGTCGACGAAGGTTTGATGTGGGATAGCATACTCGAAATTCTGGAAGAAAAGGCAGCTCAGGGAGTCGAGGTCAAGATGCTCTATGACGACATCGGTTGTATGGTGACTTTGCCTGGGGATTATACTGTTCATTTGCGTTCTAAAGGGATTGATGCTCATAAATTTAATAAGGTGATTCCTCGTATGACAGTGGCCTATAATAACCGTGACCACCGGAAAATCTTGGTTATTGATGGGCAGATTTCCTACACTGGTGGGATTAACCTTGCAGACGAATATATCAATCATATTGAACGGTTTGGACACTGGAAAGATAGTGGGATTCGGATTGATGGTCCGGCGACTCAAGCATTTACCAGACTATTTCTCATGAACTGGTACATCAACCGTGGGGAAATCAGTGACTTTGATCAGTATCATTTGGAAAATCAGACACGATTTGGTAGCGGTCTTTGTATCCCATACGGTAGTGGACCGAAACCAATCTACCAGATGAAGGTGGGTAAAATTGTCTATCAAAATCTGATTAATCAAGCAGAGGATTTTGTTTATATTACAACGCCTTATCTCATTATCGATTATGATTTAACAGAGGATATAAAGAATGCAGCTATGCGAGGTGTAGATGTGAGAATAGTCACACCCCACATACCAGATAAGAAGCTTATTC
>CAKPXD010000079.1 GCA_934201655.1 uncultured Streptococcus sp.
TGGCAAACCATGAGTATCCCAACCTGGGATATAAGGGGCGTAAAATCCTGACATAGACTTAGAACGAACAATGATATCTTTTGAAATCTTGTTCATGGCATGTCCTACGTGGATGTTCCCGTTAGCGTATGGAGGGCCATCATGAAGCGTGAAATGTGGTTTTCCTTCATTTAACTCTTGACGACGTTGATAAAGTTTAGCTTCATCCCATTCCTTTTGCCAAACTGGCTCTTTGGTCGGAAGACCGGCACGCATTGGAAATTCTGTTTTCCCAAGATTGAGGGTTTCTTTAAGTTTCATGTTTACTCCTTTAATGTAAATTGACAATATAAAAACCACGACTCGCAAAAAGGACGAAAATCGTGGTACCACCTTTGTTCGGAAAAAGACCTAGCCTCTTTCCCTCTTTTCCCGTAACGTGGGCAACGTCAAATCTTACTGTTTTCAGATTTGATACTAAGAGAGGATAAATTTACCAACAGGGATTGTAGGACTTCCACCATCTCCTACTCGCTAGAAATGTGTTTGATAAATTCTTGTTCTCTAATGAGATTCTTATAAAATTAGAACTGATTCTTGTTGAGTGTCAGCATCATCTTGAGGTCCTTCCTCATGTGCTGGTTCAACAGGAGTTTCAGCAACAGGCTGAACTTCAACTTCAGTTTCAGTTGAATCTTCAGCTGCTTGTTCAGCCTCTAACAATTCTTTGTTAGCTGCTTCAATACGCGCTTGAAGTTCTGCAACTTCTTCTGGAGAAAATTGACGAGTCATGTCAATTGGTTCTTCATCATGATATGAAGATACATCCTCACCAAGAACCTCTTGGACGACTTCCTTGAAAGCTTCGTCGCTAGTTTGAAGATAAGTTGCAGTCGGACGCAAAATTTCTTCCCAATCTGATGAATCAACAATAGCCAACTGACTTTCGATTGTTGATTTCAAACGTTGGTGGAAGACACGACTCTTGTTCTTCAACTCTTCAGTTTCCACAGCAACTTTTTTTGCATTATCTGTAGCTTGACGCAAAATTTCATTGGCTTTGTATTTTGCTTCATCAAGCAAGCGTTGAGCATCTTGCTCAGCCTGCTTAATGATGTTATTAGAACGGTCATTCGCAGCTTGTTTCACACGTTCAGCTGTGTCTTGGGCAATCAAAACTGATTGACTCAATGAATCCTTAATCTCATCAAAATACGATAGACGGTCTTCTAAATTTTTAATGTGCTGATCTTTTTCATGATTACTACGAACTAAATCTTCATAGTCACGAACAACAATATCTAAAAATTCATCAACTTCTTCACGGTTAAAACCTCTAAACTGAACACCAAAGGTTTTATCCTTAATTTCTAACGATGTAATTGGCATATTTTTCCTCACTTATTTAATAAAAAATAGAATCATTAATTGCTTCTGGTTCTTGCTCGTTTGTTACTGTTCTCTTAGGAATATCAGTCGTATAATAGGAAAGACGTTCTTCTAGTTTTTTGATGTAGAGTTCTGTTTCCCCTTTGTTTCGGATTAATTCCTCTAATTCAATATAAATTTTATCTAGAAATACATCAACTTCTTCCTGATTGTAGCCTCTGAATGATCTTGAGAATTCCTTATCAGTAATATCTTGTGGTGTAATCGACATATTTTTTCTCACTTACTTAATAGTAGTTGGACTGTTAGTCTTTTCTTATCTTTTTTGGTTTGGCCATTTTCTTTGAGTAAGATAATTCGACCAAAGCGTCTGACGCTGATTAAATCACCAATTTTTACCGGATAGTCCGATTTTTCAACTATATGATAGTTGACTTGAACCAACTTTTTTTCAACCAGAGCTGAAGTTTGGGAACGAGATAATTTCAATATGCTAGATAAGAAGGTATCTAGACGAAGACTTGAAACCAAGACTTCTTTTTCTTGATAGTCATCTTTGGATTCTATCATATCTGAAAAAGGACGTTCTACTAAACTTACAGGCAACTTGGAAATCTTTTGAATTCCATCCTGGAAAAGAGTGGTAAATCTTCGATCGACAATAATTTGGGCTTTCTCTTCTGTTACCAGAATATCTCCAAATAACTTTCGGTCAATACCTAGCCGATTGAGAACTGTACCCAATATCTTTGAATGGGTTAATTGTTGAAACTTGCTAGGATACTCAATCTCAAGCAAAGTCATTTCAAAATCTTCCAAACTTGGCGTGAAATAATCCGGTGCTAGAATGACCCGAGCATACTCTGAAGGTACAAAACTAGTACTAGCAAAAGTCTTTACTCCTCTATTATTTCCCAAAGTTTCCAAGATAAATACTTGGTGAGGATTTATAAAAGGAGATAAAATCGGTGCATAGTGCTCCTCGACTTGACTCAACCATTCCAAGCCCTTATCGATGAATGGAATATCCTTCGTTGCGAAATGTTGGTAAAGTTCTTTACTCATAAGACGACCAGCAAATTGATGAGATAGCGGCTAATCATGCGTAAGAGAATTAGGGCAATCCAAACAGAGAAATCCAAACCTGCGATTTGAAGAGGTAGACGTCTTAGAGGTTCAAGAATTGGTTTACACAAAGTCTCTAAAAATTTCCCCAACTGGGTGTTATAAGCATTTGGAAACCATGATAATAGAGCAAAAGCTACAAGTATCAGTGAATAGATATCTGTAGCATTTTGGATAAAACGAATTATTAGAAACATTAACGTACTCTATTTCTCTTCATGTCAAAGTCGTATTCTTCGCTTTGAGCTTCTTCAGGTAAACGAATATCTTCAATGTTTACCACAACACCAACTGGTGTCAAAAGATACATTGTGTTCGCTACTTTTCTTAACTCACCAGCAAGGACATGACGTGCTCCATCCAAGTAATCCAAACAACGACGAGCTTGAACTTCTGTCATATATTGGAAGTCAATCAAGATACTCTCATTTCCAGCCAACAAATCAACAATATCTGTTGCATCTTCGTAACGGCGTGGGTAACGAACATCGATGGTTACTTTTTCAGTAGAACGATGACTTTCCATCGCTAGTTGTTGCTGACGGGCATGAAGTTTTGTAATATTTTTCTCTTTTGCTTCGGCTGAAGAAGATTCTTGAGCAGCAGCTTGCTGTGGCAATTCTCTTTTTTGAGGAACCGAAGCTAGTGAACGTTCAGGTTGTGCAGCTACAACTTCTGAAGCAACTTCATCTCCATCTTCTGTAAAGTAATCTATAAATTTATCAAATTTATCTTTTAATGACATGATTATTTCCTATTTAAAAAATGCTGTACCAATTCGAACAAAAGTTGAGCCACACTGAATCGCTTCTTTGTAGTCACGACTCATTCCCATACTTAGTTCTGTCATTGGCATATTGGGGAATTGTTGTTCACGGATGTATTGTTGCAACTCTTGCGTTTCTTTAAAGATTTTTTGCAACTCTTCTGTTTGGGCCTCAAAGGGAGCCATGGTCATGAGACCAACATACTCGATTTGATCCAAGCTAGACAAGTCTGGCAAGACTGTCAATAGTTCTTCTTTTGAAAAACCATGCTTGCTTTCCTCTCCAGAAATATTGACCTGCAAAAAACATTTAACGGTTCGATCGGCACGTTTTTGAATCTCTTGAGCTAATTTCAAAGAATCTAAAGCGTGAAAATAATCAACATAAGGAATAACATCCTTGACTTTTCTTCTTTGTAAGCTACCAATCAAGTGCCAAGTAACATCTTTATCACTTAAAGCATGATACTTTTCAAGAAATTTGTCGACACGGTTTTCACCGATGTGTTTGACTCCTTGGTCAATCAAATTTGCTGCAGTTGCAATATCAACATATTTTGTTACGGCAATTACAGAAACCGAACCGTCTTCACGGCCGGTTTCTTGAATTGCTTTTGTAACCTGTTGAAATACCTGATTTGTATTTTCTTTTAAATCCATCTCTATTAACGGTTTTTAAAGAATGGTGGTGTTTCCAACTCATCTTCGTCAGAAGCTGGTGCTTCAAAACGCTCAACTGGAGATACGACTGATTCACCTTGACGAACAATTGAATCACGTCTCAAGTCCCAGTCACCAAAAGCTGATGCTTTAGGCGCTTCAGTGTGACGTTGTGAAGGAGTTGGAAGTTCAGCTGTTTCTGCCAAATCAAAATGACGGTCATAAGTGTGTGTATGTCCAGATTTTACTGGTTCACGGAATGACGCTTGTCTTGGTTGTGGCGCTACAACTTTTTCGACTGCATCTTGACGAACTCCAGTTGCAACAACAGTTACACGGATTTCATCTTTCATTGATTCATCAATAGAAGTACCGAGCCAGATATTTACGCCATGTCCAGCAGCTTGATTGACGATTTCAGAAGCTTCTTCTGCTTCAATCAAAGTCATATCCAAACCACCAGTTACGTTAACGATAACATCTTCTGCTCCATCAATAGTTGTTTCAAGAAGTGGTGAGTAGATAGCTTTACGAGCCGCTTCGATAACACGCTCTTCTCCGCTACCGATACCGATACCCATAAGGGCATTTCCTTTGTTTGCCATTACTGTCTTCACGTCTGCGAAGTCCAAGTTGATCAAACCAGGATTTGTAATCAAATCTGTAATCCCTTGAACACCTTGACGAAGAACATTATCTGCTTCAGACAAAGCTTCAAGAAGTGGAGTTTTCTTGTCAACAATTTCTAATAAGTTGTTGTTTGAGATAATCAAGAGAGTATCAACATGTTCGCGAAGTTCGTTGATCCCTTGGACTGCGAATTGACCACGTTTGCTTCCTTCGAAACCGAATGGACGTGTCACAACACCGACAGTCAAAGCACCTAAACCTTTAGCGATACGAGCGATAACTGGTGCAGCACCTGTACCAGAACCACCACCCATACCAGCAGTGATGAAGACCATATCTGCACCACTGATAGCTTCAGTAATTGCTTCTTCGCTTTCTTCAGCAGCCTTACGACCAACTTCAGGCTGTCCTCCAGCACCAAGTCCGCGAGTTAATTTTGGACCAAGTTGGATAACTGTTTCAGCTTTTGTACTGCTCAAGGCTTGTACATCTGTGTTGGCTGCGATGAACTCAACACCTGAAACGCCTTCGTCAACCATGCGGTTAATGGCGTTTCCACCACCACCACCGACACCAATTACTTTAATTACTGCACCTTGTGCTGCTGCTGTATCAAATGAAAATGTCATATTTTATTCCTCTATCCTATTCATCAAACATGCTTCCGATTAAGCTACGGAATCGGTCAGTCAATTTTGGTTTTTCTTCTGATTGATTTGGAGTTGCTGATTCAGCAGTATAAGTTGGTTCTGCTGATTCAGTTGAAGTTGTACCAAACACAGAACGTTGAGAAGCTGCAGGTTTTTCCTGACTTGAAGTTCTGAAATCAATTGGTTGTTGACGTAGAACTTGATCTCCTCTGATAGCTCTTTGAGCTAAAACATTCACTTCTGTAAGACTTCCAGCAAATTCAGATAAACTAATCACATGAGCAAATGCAGGATTGCGGATACCTACTTGGTTTGGAACATAAAGTTTCACACGAACTCCAAGTACTTCTTGGGCAAGCTCAACGATACCTGGCAGAATAGCATTTCCACCAATCAGAGCAATACCTCCCGGCAAGTCCAACAAATGTCTTCTTTCCAAATCTTGTTTGATTTGTTCAAAGATGTGTTTCAATCTAGCTGAAATAATTTGAGCCAAGTATTCTTCTGTAACTTCTACAGGTTCTACTTCGCCAATCACTTCAACTTGGAAAGTTTCTTTGCTTGCAAGTTGTGGATAAGCTTCACCGTAGTTAAGCTTCAAACCTTCTGCAATCTTCTTAGAAGTTTTAAGAACTTTTGAAATGTCTTTTGTAACGTAATCGCCACCTTCTTGGTAAACGTTTGTGTATTGAAGTTCTTGATTACGGATAGTAGCAACACTTGTTTGGCCACCACCCATATCGATAACAGTCGCTCCAAACTCACGTTCGCCTTCGTTAAGAACAGAGTTTACAATTGCAAGCGGTGAAATAATCACGTTATCAACTTGAACTCCAACACGTTCTACAGTTTTACGAAGGTTGTGAAGAATGGTTCTTGGACCTGTATAGAGAAGCCCACGCATTTCCAAACGAACACCCATCATACCACGTGGGTCACGAATACCTTGGAAACCGTCTACTACAAATTCTTCTGGCACAAACGTAATGACTTCACGATCAGGTGTCATGCTCTTAGTCAAAGCTGATTTGACAACATTCTCAACATCTTGATCTGTAATTTCTTTTGTATCTGATGTTACAGGAATCATTCCTTGAGTTGGTTCCACTTGCAACAAGTTTGCTGGAAGTCCAACATTTACTGATTTGATTGAAATTCCTGCTTTTTCTTCTGCTTGAGAAATAGCAGATTTGATAGCCGTTGCTGCGGCTTCGATGTCAACGATAATCCCATCCTTGACACCTTTACTTTTGGCGTTACTAACACCGATTACATTTACTTCACTATCTACAAGCTCAGCAACTAACACTTTAATTGAGCTTGTTCCAATATCTAAGCCTGTAAAGAAACCATTTCTAGTCATTACATTGCGTCCTCTCTATCTTCCAAGTTTCACACTTTGATTTTTTAACAGCTACAAGAAGGCATAGCTATTCACAGAATATTATATCACAAAAATCCGATTCGTGCCTAATTTTTTGTGATTTTATCGAAGGTTTTTCATTAAATTTATTTTAATATTCCATTACAAGCCCCTCTTTTTTATTTTTTCTATGAAAAACAGTGTAAAAATGTCAGAAAAGCTGAAAAACGGCTATGAAAATGCCTATCTTTTCCAAAACTTATATA
>CAKPXD010000080.1 GCA_934201655.1 uncultured Streptococcus sp.
CAGGTGTTTCTACTTCAAGGAAACCTTGAGCATCGAGGTAGCGACGGATTTCAGAAATGATTTTTGAACGTGTGACGAAGCGATCAAAGCTTTCACGGTTAGAAATCAAATCAAGGTAACGTTTACGGTAGATTGTTTCAACGTCTGAAAGTCCGTGGAATTTCTCTGGAAGGGGACGAAGGGCTTTAGACAAGTGAGTGATGTGTGTAGCCTTAATAGAGAGTTCTCCCATATCGGTACGCATGACTTCACCTTCGACACCAAGGAAGTCTCCGAGGTCAGCCTTTTTGAAGATTTCGTAGTTTTCTTCACCAACTTCATCTTTACGAACGTAGATTTGGATTTGACCTTCGCGATCTTGAAGGTGAGCAAAACCAACTTTACCTTTACCTCGTTTAGTCACCAAACGTCCAGCGATAGTGGCAGTTTCATTTAGTTCGTGTAGTTGTTCTTTATCAAGGTCCGCAAATTTATTTTTTAGTTCTTGAGAGTTAGCAGTACGTTCAAAACGTTTACCGAAAGGATCGATTCCTTGTTCACGGAGCGCAGCCATTTTTTCGCGACGAACGATTTGCTGGTCATTTAGTTCTTCCATGTGTTCTGTTGACATGAGTTCCTCCTAATTTTAATCGAAATTTGAAATAATAAATTAATTTTTCACGATACTCCATTTTATCATAAATAGTCAAGAAATTCACGGATATTCTATAAAAACTAAAAAGAACTTGATTGTTAATATCAAGTTCTATATTTTTTGATAAGAAGTATCGTTCCAAGTCTTTAGAGTAAATCTTTCAAAGTCATCAGTTTCTATAATTGTTAGACTTGCATTAGCCAAACCTCCGTCTTTACGAAGCAGAGCTTCCTGATAGCCTATCAGCGTGCGAAGACTTGCAGTAAGGTTTGCTCCATGACCAACAAGTAATAGGTATTCTGCCTTAGAGTTTTTTAAGGACTTGATAAATTGGATGGTGCGCTGAGTTGTAGTGTAGAGTGATTCAGCTTCAAACATGCGAGTATCAAACTTAGCTAAGTTTGTTTTGAAGGCTTGAATTTGCTGAGGGTAGATAGCATTTAAAGTCGCAATTTTTAGACCTTCCAGTTTACCTAGGTGCCATTCTCTGAGTTCGGGAACACTTTCTAAAGGACAAGGATTTTTCAGCTGACTTTGGATAATTTCAGCTGATTTTACCGCTCTTGGTAAATCACTCGAATAGATCTTGTCAAAAGGGATATCTTTAAGATACTGGCCCAGGTCTTTTAAAGTTTCAATAGATTCAGGAAGAAGTGGTGAATCTCCGCCAGCACCTTGAAAACGACCTTCTAGATTCCAGACTGTTCGACCGTGACGGACAAAGTAAAGTTTCATCAGTTTATCTCCTCCAAGATATCAACAAAGCTGGCTTTTACAAAGTTTGCCAGATCATTAGGTGCGATGATGATACTGTGTCCGACCTCGCCAGCAGAGACAATCAATTTTTCCAATTCTAAAGCTGTTTCATCAATAAAAATAGGATAGTTGTGTTTTTGACGAATACCTACAGGGTTATTAGCTCCATGGATATATCCAGTCGTTTTTTCTAAATCCTTTTGAGGAATCATGGCCACTTTTTTATTAACAGAAATCTTTGCTAATTTCTTTTAAGAAAGGTGTTCGGTGATAGGGACAATTCCTATTACCGGACCAGTTTTATCACCCAATAATGCTAAGGTCTTAAAGATATGATTTCTATCATAATTAGAAGGAAGTTCTCCCTCTAAAGCGTTAATTTGAATACCTTGATGGTCAACACCTGCCTTAGTCAAAATTTGCTCTACTAAGGTCTTTTTTACTTTAACTTTCTTAGCCATTATTTGTATTTATCCTCCAACTGACTCATCCAAATGCCTAACCAAATGCCAAGAGCAAAAAAGAAGGCAACAATCACATAAGACACAAGAGATAAACCACTGTAGTTAATGCTTTCAGCATTACCCGCATTTGGAATCAATATCAAGAGTGTACTTGAAAGAACGATTGCAATGATGAAGTGATAAACACGAGAGTGATACTCTCGAAGAGCGTAGTCCATCAATTTTGAAAAAATAATAAGAGTAGCAGCAGCTCCAATTCCAATCGGAAGGAAGGTGCCAAATAAATCAAAAGTTTTAAATCCAGTTAACATTGGGGTATAGAGACCCAAAATCAAGAGAAGATTTGAGGGGCTCAATCCTGGAACTAAGATACCTAGAGCCAGTAAAGCACCTGCCAAGATAAAGCTAGTAAAGCTTGCACTTAGTGTACCAACAACAAAGTTTAAAGCATAAAGACCAAATCCAGACACAATAAAGGTTACCCAAAACCAGATAAGATCGATTTTGTCTCTTTCTGAATCTTGAGTTGCTTCCTTTACAAGACTAGGAACTGTTCCAATAATGGCACCTGCAAAACTCCATAAAACATAAACCTGATAATGCTCAAGGAGGTACTCAATTGGATAAGAAAAAAGTCCAATTCCGAGTAACATACCAATAGCGACAGGTAAGAAATAAAGGATATCTTCTTTTAGGTTTTTAAATGGGTGGGCGAGGAAACGAATCATTCTTTCGTAAATACCTAAAATAGCCGCTAGAACACCACCAGAAATACCTGGTAAAATAAAACCAAGCGCGATAACAATACCTTTAATGATTTTTGATATCCAAGATAACATAAACTCTCTCCGTATTTATTCTCTAAAATTCTCTCCTTGTATTATATCACAAAGTAAGAGAAATAAAAAAGCAAGCAGAAGTAATATCTTGCTTGCTGAATGAAATTAAGGTTTTAAGAATAGCTTTCTAAATGTTTCTTCCTTATTTTTTGATAAAGAAATAAGATTTAGGTCTAGATGATGTTCAAATCCAACCAGTTTACCCTTTGAGGTGTATTGATGAAGATCAAAGTCAAGGTCTGTATTTGGTGAACTTTCAAAATAGCCCGAATCAGGTCCGTAGGAAGGAATCCAAATAGCTGAAAACTTATCTGTGCTGATGCTATGTTCTTCCATGAAGTAAACTCCGATGTAAATACCGATATTTTTGGCACCAAGTGATTCTAACTTAGCACGGAAAGCTTCAACCCCTTTATTCATGTCTGACATGGTTTTTTCTTCGACATCTAACCAATAGTAACTTGGATTGTATGGGGAAGCTGAATTGTAGAATGATTCAGCAGCCTTTTCCATATCCTCTACACTTTTTCCAGATACATATGCATAGACAGCAACTGGAATATTCCTTTTTTGGAATTCTGAGATATGACTTTTATAAGCTTTATCTATACCATTCGTATAAGATGCATCGTTCTCAGTAGTAATCTGGTTTCCTCCGTGGACTCGAACAATAGCACCAGAGATATTTTTAGATAAAATATCATAATTAATCTCTGACGGTCTTTGCCAACCAGAGATATCGATGATAGGCTTATCCAAGTTATGTAGAGCTTGTGTTTCTATTTGAACTGGATTTTGTTTGGTTTTTACAGGGTGTTCTTCGAATCGTGGACGATTGAGAATCAAGAGTCCTATAAAAGCAGCAAATATAATAACTATAAAAGCTGGACGAATTTTTTTTCTCATACTCCTATAGTTTATCGTAATTTGTGAAAAAAATCAAAAAATATACTCAAAACGGAGTAGTGACAGTCATTAGCGTTATGTTGAGGTCAACAAATTTGTGTATCGTGAAGTAAATTGTGGTATAATAATAAAGAATTTCTATAGAAAAGAGAAAAATATGGCAAATTATGCAATTATTTTAGCAGCGGGTAAAGGTACCCGTATGAAATCAGATCTACCTAAAGTTATGCACAAGGTTGCGGGAATTTCAATGCTTGAGCATGTTTTTCGTAGTGTTGGCGCAATTAATCCCGAAAAAACAGTTACTGTAATCGGGCATAAGGCTGAACTTGTAGAGCAAGTTTTAGCAGGGCAGACTGATTTTGTGAGACAATCTGAGCAATTAGGTACTGGTCATGCGGTTATGATGGCCGAACCAATTCTTGAGGGTCTTTCTGGACAAACATTGGTTATTGCAGGTGATACACCATTAATCACGGGTGAAAGTTTGAAAAACTTGATTGATTTTCATGTGAATCACAAGAACGTAGCCACTATCCTTACCGCAGAAGCTGAAGATCCATTTGGTTATGGACGTATTGTTCGCAATGATAATGCTGAAGTACTAAGAATTGTTGAACAAAAAGATGCGACTGATTTTGAAAAGCAAATCAAAGAAATCAATACAGGAACTTATGTTTTTGATAATGCTCGTCTCTTTGAAGCTCTTAAAAACATCAATACCAACAACGCTCAAGGTGAATACTATATTACAGACGTGATTGGTATTTTCCGTGAAGCTGGTGAAAAAGTAGGAGCCTATACTCTTAAAGACTTTGATGAAAGTCTCGGAGTAAATGACCGTGTAGCGCTCGCCACAGCCGAAGCTGTTATGCGTCGTCGTATTAACCAAGCTCACATGATTAATGGCGTTAGTTTTGTAAATCCAGAAGCGACTTATATTGATATTGATGTTGAAATTGCTCCAGATGTACAAATTGAAGCTAATGTAACCCTCAAAGGTTCTAGTAAGATTGGTGCTGAGACTATTTTGACGAATGGAACTTATATTGTCGATAGTACTATCGGTTCAGGTGCAGTGATTACCAACTCTATGATTGAGGAGAGCACAGTTGCTGATGGTGTTACAGTCGGACCTTACGCTCATATTCGTCCAGGTTCTAGCCTGGCAAAAGATGTTCATATTGGAAACTTTGTAGAGGTGAAAGGATCTAGCATTGGAGAAAATACAAAAGCTGGCCATTTGACATACATTGGTAACTGTGAAGTTGGCAGTGACGTCAACTTTGGTGCTGGTACTATAACAGTGAACTATGATGGGAAAAATAAATTCAAGACAGTCATTGGCAACAATGTCTTTGTTGGTTCTAATTCAACCATCATTGCTCCAGTTGAACTAGGAGATAACTCTCTTGTTGGCGCAGGTTCAACCATTACTAAAGACGTGCCTGCTGATGCAATTGCCATCGGTCGTGGCCGCCAAGTTAACAAAGACGAATATGCAACTCATCTCCCTCACCATCCTAAAAACAAATAGGAGATAATCATGGAATTTGAAGAGAAAACACTCAGCCGTAGAGAAATCTATAAAGGTCCTATTTTCCAATTGCTACAAGATCAGGTTGAACTTCCTAATGGAAAAGGGACAGCGCAACGTGATTTGATTTTCCATAATGGTGCAGTATGTGTTCTTGCAGTTACTCCAGAAAATAAGATTGTTCTAGTCAAGCAATATCGCAAGGCGATTGAAAAAGTTTCTGTTGAAATTCCTGCAGGAAAACTAGAAATTGGAGAAAACGCTGATCCTGAAGCGGCAGCCCTTCGCGAATTGGAAGAAGAAGTTGCCTACACTGGAAAACTAAGTCTTTTGTATGATTTCTATTCTGCTATTGGTTTCTGTAATGAGCGATTAAAACTTTATTTGGCAAGTGATTTGTCAAAGGTTAAAAATCCACGTCCACAGGATGAAGATGAAACTTTAGAATTACTTGAAGTTAGTCTTGAAGAAGCTAAACAACTGATCCAGTCTGGTGATATCTGTGATGCCAAGACTATCATGGCTATCCAGTACTGGGAATTACAAGAAAAATAGGGGAGGAACCTATGGGAAAACCTTTATTAACAGACGAAATAATCGAGCGTGCAAATCGTGGTGAAGATATCTCTGGCTCTACTTTAGTAGATGATCAAGAAACAAAGATATTATCGACTTCATCTCAACATTATAGAGCTTCACGTTCAAGTGACCATGGTTTTAGTCAAGATACCCTAACGATTGATGTTGAACCACAAATCCATAAAAGTCGTCGAATTGAAAATACTAAGAGAAATGTTTTTAACTCAAAACTGAATAAGATTCTATTTGCTGTTATTCTTCTCTTGATTTTGCTAGTTTTAGCAATGAGATTTATTTAAGGGGAATGTCATGAAAATTGGAATTATAGCAGCTATGCCAGAAGAGCTAGTTTATCTGATTCAACATTTAGAAAACTCTCAAGAAGAGACGGTATTAGGAAATAAGTATCATACGGGTAAAATTGGTTCAGTCGAGCTTGTCTTGGTGGAGAGTGGAATTGGTAAAGTCATGTCTGCTATGAGTGTAGCAATCTTAGCTAACCACTTTAAAGTAGATGCTGTTATCAACACTGGTTCAGCTGGTGCTTTAGCAGAAGGAATCGAAGTTGGAGATGTAGTGATTGCTGATAAGCTAGCTTATCATGATGTTGATGTGACTGCTTTTGGTTATGAATACGGTCAGATGGCCCAACAACCACTCTATTTCGAAACTGACAAGAAATTTGTCAGTTTGATTCAAGAGAGTTTGTCTAAACTTGACCAAAAATGGCATCTAGGTTTGATTGTGACGGGTGACAGCTTTGTAGCTGGTGAAGACAAGATAGCTGCTATAAAAAAACATTTCCCTCAAGTTCTTGCTGTGGAGATGGAAGGAGCGGCTATTGCTCAAGCAGCTCACGCGCTTAATCTACCTTTCTTAGTTGTCCGGGCCATGAGTGATAATGCTAACCATGAAGCCTCTATTTCATTTGATGAATTTATCGTAGAAGCAGGACGCAGATCGGCTCAAGCC